>JALWNF010000057.1 GCA_026995985.1 Campylobacteraceae bacterium | reverse complement strand
AGTCGACCATTATTAAACATATTGTAGGGTTAATGAAACCAACAAGTGGAGATATTATTGTAGATGGGGTAAGTGTGCCTAATGCCTCTGAGGAGGAGTTACGAGAGGTTCGTAAAAACATTGGTTACCTCTTTCAAGATGGGGCGATGTTTGATAGTATGAATATCTTTGATAATGTTGCTTTTCCTCTGCGTGAACATAGAAAAGATATGAGCGAAAAAGAGATACACGACAAAGTATTAAAGATGTTAAGCATGACAGGATTAGATGCAAAACGTGTAGCCAAACTAGCCCCCAATGAGCTAAGTGGTGGTATGCGAAAACGTGCAGGGTTGGCAAGAGCGATTATTATGGAGCCAAAGATTATCTTGTACGATGAACCAACCTCTGGACTTGACCCAATTACCTCTGACCTTATTACTCAACTTATCTTAAAACTTCAAAGAGAGCTAGGCGTTACTTCTGTGCTTATTACTCACGATATGAAAGAGAGCTTTAAAGCTGCTGACTACTTGGCATTTTTGTTTGAGGGTAAGATTATTGAGTGGGCTGAGAATGAGAAGTTTAGAAATACAACCAACCCTTATGTCAGACAGCTTTTAGAGGGTAGTGCAGAGGGACCTATTCAGTTTAATGACTAGTTATCTTCCTCTATATCCTCTTTGTCCATTACAAAGCCTATAATAAGTAAAGCTATAACAAAGAGCGATACCATACCAATATAAAAGTAGTGTTGCATTATTTTAACCTCCCATACTTTTTAGCCATAGATTTAAATTGGCTCTTCTCTTCAAGTGACTTAAACCCAGAAGATGGAATATAGTGAAAGTTTGGATATTTGTAGAGCATAATATCATCACCCAAGCTTACCACTTCATCTATCTCTTCCCAACTCCAATGCTCTTTTTTAGGAGCAATAAGCTCAAAACCATCTTCATCAATAGTTAGTCTAATCTCTCTGTCTTTAAATTCAGACTCTTCAAATGACTTTATGGCACGTCTTTTTGCTATCCACTTTTTACCATAGTACCAATAGAAAAGCACAATAGTTGTAAAGAGCAAAATAGCAAATACCTCTTTTTTAAGAGCTACTACGATACCATACTGCAATAGAGCAATAAAAAACCACCCAATATAGCGTCTACTTGAGTGTTCAAACTGATACTTGTAAGAGGCTTCAAAGAGCTTCTCTACATTTTCTCTGTTCCAAATATAACTTACTTCAATACTCTTAGACATGCTCTTCACACGTTGCAATAATCAAATCTGATTTTTTAATGCACCCTCTCTTTTCAAGTCTATCTATCATAGCTACAGTCTTAACATATTTCTCTTTAAAAATTTTACTGTTTATGGCATACTTTTTTTGCTCTTTTTTTGCATACCAATAGGCAATGGCAATAGATGTAGCAAATATAGAGTAGATAAGTAGTTGCCACTCTTTTAGGTTCAATAGAACAATAAAGTACTGAACAGAGAAGAGAACAAAGAACTCTATAGAGAAGATAATAACCAAAGTTGAACTCTGCTCAAAATCGAGAGTATATTTCTCTATCTCTCTTAAGTGAGCTAAATTTTTGTTTATCTCTTTAGCCTCTTCTCTACACGACTCATCTAGCGAAGATAAATCTATATCTCTAATATGGATATTGCTAAGGTTGTACTCTATGTTTATCTGCTCATAATCTTCTAAAATTTGAGGGTTTGTCTTTATGATTTCTAAGATTTGGTCTTGGGTTGGATTGTTTGTTCCTGCTATCTTTTGAACATCTTGTAAAACTAAATCGTACAAACCAATATTTTTGATTTCATACGCTACTCTTGGAAGGTGTATCAAGTGTTTCCTTTATTTTAAGTCTCATAGGGTGCGATTGCTATCGCACCACATAATTAGGCTTTATGATTCTCAGCCACTGTCTCAGGCTCAATACCAAAAGAGGCACTTTTGTCTTTTGCAGGTAGGAATATACCAATTAATCCTTTAACTCCTACAGACATTACAACATTTATAAGGAAAAGTAACCAAGCAATAAGTAGCATAGCTCCACAAATTGCAGCGAGTATCATCCAAGTATTAAACTCACCATTTACATAAAGGTGTCGTCTAAGCATACCATCAAGTCCTGCCATACCCATAAATGCACCCATACCAATACCACCAATAAGGTGTAACCAGAAGTGAGCATGAGAGAGTTTACTAGAGAATAGCTTTGTGTTGTTAGTAACAATTGGCCAAAGGACATATACTGCACTATAAAGAGTCATATAAAGACCAACAATAAGAGCGACATGAACGTGAGCTCCAATAATCCATTGAGTGTTATGAAGAACTCTGTTCATACCCATATCGGCTTGAATAATCGCCGCAGGAACTGCCAACCCAAATCCTACTAGACCACCAAGAAGATACTTAAGCTCCATAGTTGGTTTTAGTGGACGAGCTTTCCAGAGTGTCACAAGAGTAATAAACAGTGCCAATCCTTGTGTAAGAAGCTCAAATGCTGTCACCATCTCTCCTGAGATAAGTTTCATCATCTCTGGTTGTCCTTGGTCAGCTAGAAGGTGGTGAGACCATACCATCCACGAAACTAGAAGCTCTAACATCAACGCTGCACGAGCCACATTCTCCATAAAGAGCTTTTGACCTGTAATAAGTGTAGCAAGTAGGTACCAAGAACCAGCAACATAGATAAGTACTAAACCATCAGCAACAAGGTCAAGACCCCACCAGAAGTAGTTTTTGTATAGAAGAGCATCTATAGCAGCAACATCTAAAGGGCTTCCTGCTGCATCAAATATAAGATAAATAAGTACTAAAACACCTGCACTTAAGATAACAACTGCATCTAAGAATGTATCGACTGTACCACGGAAGATAGCAACTACAGGAAGAGCAAGAGCAGGTTCTTTTGAGTATGGTGGTTTACCTGTAAGTTTATTCCAAAGGTTTAACATACCATCAATACCAAATCCAGAGATTAGAAGCTCTTTAGTTGTTTTGTTAGCATGAACACCAACACGAGCAAAGATTGTTGCATAGATGTTGTAGATAAACCCAAATGTCCCCAACATAATCAACGCTACACCAATAATAAAGACAATCCCTCCAATAACACTAAACTGTGTAGTATCAGCAGGAAGTGGCCAATAGAGTGTGTATAGTGGTGCATAAGACCAAACAAAAGCAGCTATCCAAGCTAGAGCTGTTCCAGCTGTAATTAGTCCCCATGTCCAATTTGCCAATTTAACACTATATAGAGGCTTTTTAGTAAGAAAAGGAACTAAAAAGGTAAATGCAGCAAAGACCAACTGATATGTTGAACCAAAAATACCAACAATAGGGTGAACTGTCATAATAGAGAAGTAGTGGTCAGGGTGGTAAAATTGGTCAGGAATAGGTGCATGAGCCTGTACCATTCTCATAATCATTCCCTCTAATGCCACTAAACCATAAAATAGAAAACTCATAACAACTGCTCTAAGAGTTACCTTTTGAAGAGCATTTAGACTAGTATGGTCAAAGTTTGTACCATTTATTAAATTTTTCATTAAACTCATTATTCTTCTCCTCCCTATTCTTTACAACCAACAACAGTGAGCCATTTTTTAACTTTCATTAAATCTTCTCCTGTATGCTCATCGTAGGCATCTGGCCCAGAGTACTCTGTACTCATAACATCAAATACACCATTGTGATTAAATGTCCATAAAATATCATTAGGCTCTAAGATACCATTAACATCAGTCCCAGGGTTGACTTGCATCTGCATAGCCATACTTCCATCTTGTCTAAAGAGACCAAAACCATAAACCAAGTCACGACTTCTAACATCAAATTCAATTGTTTGACCACACTGAACTGTTACATGCTCAGGCATATTAATCCATTTGTGTTTCTCTATTTCAAATTTATAACTTGCATCTGGTTTTATCTCATGTCGTGTAATATCTTGAGATACCCAAGGGATTGTGTTGTAGGTAAATATATGGTGTCCTACACCCATTGCTACCAAAAATCCAATATATCCATAGAATGGTATTCGTATTTTTGATGGCACTTTCTCTTTGCGTGTTAAGTTGTATCCAAACCACGCAACAATAGAGATAATCATAATTGCATAGATGGTGTATGCTACATTATGAAAAGCCAATAACTCTAATGAGCTTGAAAAGGTCATCTTTTCTCCTTTTTTTGATTGCATTAAGATTTAATATTCTATTGTTTTTTTTAATAAAATATATTGATTTGTATCAATTTATGTTCATATAATTAAAAAAAATTGATTAAAAAATAGGCAAATTCTATAATGTAGACTATTTTAGATTTTGATATAGGTCAAACTATTATCTACTAAATAAGATATAATTTCAAAAAAAGGTATTAAATATGAGCTTTAAATTCTCTTTACTTCTTCTACTACTCCCATTATATGGAAACACAATACTAGAGAATGCTACTTGTAAAAAATGTCACCCTACTATTTTTTCAGAGTATCAAAGCTCTATTCATGCAAAATCATCTATTTTTAAAGACTCAGTTCATAAAGCAGTATGGGACAAACACCCTGATAAATTAAAGGGCAACTACAAGTGTGCTAAATGCCATACTCCATCTGACCATGATTTAATTTCAGGTAAAACTAAACTCTCTAAAAATGATATTCAAGAGAGTGAACCTATCTCTTGTCAAGCGTGTCACACTATAGAGAGTATAGAGGAGCATAAAAAGATAAATAAAAATATATTTACCAAAAAGAGAAAGCTGTTCTTCTCTGCCGATAAACAAAGAGAGGGTAAAGTAGTTAAGTTTAAAGAGGAGAGTTCATTTTTTGGGCTTGTTACTAAAACAGTAGGTTCACCATATCATGACATAAACTACAGCAATAGAAATTTTTATAATGGAGATATGTGTCTAGGGTGTCACGACCATAAACAGAATGGTAAAGGGTTTGCAGTTTGTGATATGCAGATTAAAAAAGGTAACTCAAAAGAGACCTGTATCTCTTGTCATATGCCAAAGTTACAAGGAAGCTTTGTAAATCTTAAAGATACAAAAAAACATGCTTTTCATGGTATCTCTATTCACACTACAGATGTTTCTCTCCTTTCAAAATATATCAAGCTGTCTCTTAATAGAACAGCAAAAGGGTTTGAGGTAACTATAAAAAATGAAGCTACTCATACCCTTTTTGCTCAACCTCTAAGACTCAATCAACTTCGTGTAACCATAGAGAGAGATGGTAAAACTATACCACTTAAAACAGAAAATTTTGTGCGTATTATAGGTAAAGATGGTAAACCTGCCATGCCATGGGTAGCAGATAGTGAGTTAAAAAATACCCTTATTAAGGCTCATGAGGTGCGAAAAGTAGCTTATGATACACCTCTAAAAAAGGGAGATATTGTGGTTTTGGAGTTTGGTTACTATCTTGTTAATCCTAATAGTGCTAAAAAGCTTGGTATTACAGATAAGAGTGTGACTAATTTTACTATTTTGACTAAGAATAGATTTAAAATTTAAATTAAAATTTTAAAATATTATATTGATAGGTATCAAAATTTAACACTTATCAAGTAAAAATTGATACAATCCTCTATTAGTTTTAAAATAGAAGGAGCAGTTTTATGAATGCAAATCACTACTATAATCCTAATGGGGAAGAGATATTAGATGAGAAAATCTTTGGAGGAAGCCCTACAGGTTTTGTAGACTTTAACCGTTCTAGGTATCGCTGGGATAGTAATATCTATGATTTGATGAATGCAAATACATGGTTTCCAAGCGAAGTAAATACAAGTTCAGAGAAAAAGAACTTTGAGCAATTAACAGAGAATGAACAAGCTATCTATAAAATGACCTTTGCTCAACTAAGCTTTAATGATTCAGCTCAAGAGGAGTACCTTAGTGACTTTAGACGACTAGCAAACAATCGTTTAGTTAAAGCAGTTCTATCTTTACAGATTATGCAAGAGGTAAACCATTCTAAAAGTTACGCTGTTTTACTTGATGCTTGTGGTAACTCTGAAGAGGTCTTTAACCTATATAAACACAATCACATGTTAAACCAAAAAAATCAGAAGATTGCAGAGCAGTTTGCACGTTATATAGATGGTGGTTCAGCAGATAAGATGTTGCTTTCGGCTATGGCATCTGTAAACTTAGAGGGTATCTACTTTCTTTTAGGCTTCTCTT
>JALWNF010000056.1 GCA_026995985.1 Campylobacteraceae bacterium | reverse complement strand
ATCTATCATTACCTTCTTATGCTGCACCAACAGTTTTTCTTTTACCCTTACGAGTTCTAGCATTTGTTTTAGTCTTTTGACCTCTAACAGGAAGACCTCTTCTATGTCTCAATCCTCTATAGTTACCTAAGTCCATAAGAGCTTTGATATCCATAGTAACTTTCTTTCTAAGGTCACCCTCTACCATATAGTTCTCTTGAATCTCTTTACGAATTAAAGCTACTTGTGCATCTGTTAGTTCATAAACTCTAGTGTTATAATCAACACCTGTTGCATCAAGAATTTTTCTTGAACTATGCAAACCAATACCATAAATATAAGTTAATGCATACTCAATTCTTTTCTTTTTCGGTAAATCAACACCTGATATACGTGCCATGCTTATCCTTGTCTCTGTTTATGTTTTGGATTTTTGCAGATAATACGAATAATACCTTTTCGTTTAATTATCTTACAATCATCACACATTTTTTTTACTGATGGTCTAACCTTCATTGGTTACTCCTATGTGTTTTTATGCACCTATTTTGCGTCTATGGTTAGATGAGAGCAATAGAATTACTGTCTAACCAACTCTTATATAATCGGTGCAAATTATATAAAAATTCTTCACGCAGACTTTCCTAAAAAATGGATTTAGGTCGCGAATGGTAACAAAAAGGTTATAAAATGTTGCTTATATAGAGTATAAGCAAAAATATTTTAAAAAAATAATTTCTATTAAGAGACATTATTGCTCTTTTATGATATAAATAATCTAATCAGACAAAAAAGGTCTTAATTATGGAAAAGTTAATAGAGGCAATCGAAAATGACAATATTGTTGCACTAAAAAAATTATGTAAAGAGGGAATTGACCTAAATCAACCTATAGATGCTGGAGCAGAGTATGGACTAGATGACCCAGACTACATACCTGTTCTCTTTTATGCTATTAGAAAGGGAGCCTCTATTGAGTTTATAGAGGTGCTTTTAGCTAATGGACTAGATATTCATCAAACAGATGATGATGGACTTAGTGCTATAGATATTGCTATTAAATTTAAACGTTTAGATGTGGTTCAGTACTGTATTGACAAAGGCGTTGACCTAAACTCAACAAAGCGACCAAGTGGTATTAAACCTATAACTCTTGCTGCATGTTTTAATAATACTCAAATAGCTCAACTTCTACTTGATAATGGAGCAGATATTAACTCTAAAGATAAAATGGGTATGAGTGCTAAAGATTATGCTAAAAAGTTAGGACAAAAAAAGATGTTAGCCTTTTTAGATGAGAGAGGTGCAAAATTTAATCGTTATGCTCAAGATAGTAGAGTTGAGCATATTAAGAAACAAGGTAGCATGATAAACAGGAAAACCCCAACTGATGATATGGGGTTTGACTCAATTTAAACTAAATAGGTTTAATATCAAAAGCCAAACGAGCTGGATTTTTAAGGTCAAAAATTCGCACCTTTGCCTCTTTTCTCAATTTAATACTAAATCTATAGCTATTATCACTTTTTTGTTCATCAAAAACTATCTGTTTTATGATGGAGTTTAAAGGAAAAGATGGTAATGGAGCAGAGAATTTGCTATATCCACTAAGTGTTACTACAATCTCATCTCTATTGGCATAATATTTAGCACTATATGAGCCAACAGATTTTGCCTTATGAGAACCTTTGTAGATATCCATTACCAACCGTGTATAATCATCATGTTGCCCTACTCTAATATTGTGGACATCTAATCCAGAAGAGCTACTACTTACTACCTCTTGACTCTCAAAAGTATCACTCTGCTTACTATCCTCAACATACCCCTCCTCAACAAATTCATCATCATCTACATATGCTCTATCTGGTACAGGGTCATCAATAAGAGAGTCATCATCTCCAAGCTCTTCGTCATCAGATACCAAATCATCTATATCTTTTGGAATATTATCGCTTCTATCAGTCAATACAACTCTTTTATCTGTTGTTGTATTTTTCTCATACTTTGTTCCCGTCTCACATGCTGTAAAAAACGATAGTATTATTAAAAATAGAATAGTTCTCTTCATTGGTTATCCTTAGTATTAAAATAACAGAATAATATTATGAAAAATTATATAAACAACTTAAATAACATTTTTTCATAGAAACATTTTTAAACAATAACATTTTTTAAATCTAGCTTAACAACTGTACCAACTCCTTTTTGGGACTCTATATCTATCTTTATCTTCTCCTCTATACAGTAGGCTTGAACCAATGCTAACCCTATACCTTTACCTTGGCTACTGCTATCTAGCTGAAAATAGCGTTCATAAATCATAAGTAACTCCACTTCGTCCATTCCTACTCCTCTATCTTCTATAGACAAAATATTATCTTTTAATCGAACAGTAACTAGACTCTCTTTTGGTGAATATTTCATCGCATTAGTTAAAATATTGTCCAACATCTTCTCAAATCCAATCTTATCAACTACAACAGAACAAGGCTCTAACTCCAACTCAAAAGGGTTTCTGTTAAGCTGTCTCATAATGCTTACTCTCTCTTTGACTAAATCTACCACATCAACCTCTTCACGCTCAATACTCTTTATCTCTTTTTTAATACTATAGTGAAGCTCATCATACAGACGCTCTAAGCGTTTAGAGGCATCTTCTATTCTATTTAAACGCTTTAGTAGTTTTTCATCATCTTTAACTTGCCTTCGAATCAGTGATACATTAGATTGAATAGTAGAGATAGGAATATTTAACTCATGAATAATCTCTTTGGTTAAGTGCAAAAGATTCTCATCTATCTCATAATTTCTTTTAAGCAGATTAGAGTTCAATATAAACAGAAGTAATAGACCAAATAGTATAGGAGCAACAACAGCCATATCTCCATAAAAGAGTCCATAAAAAGTCATAACAAAGAGAACTATATAGAGTAGAATAAATAGATAATTTTTCATAAAAAGATAATAGCTATGATTTGTTTAACACTAAATTAACACTACTTCTCTATGATTAGATAAAAAGGAGTTGTATTTTATGAAAAGAGAAATTATCTTATCGCTTATTGTGATTGCTAATCTAAATGCCGAAGAGGTCTTAGAGGATATTTCAGTAGTTGAAGAGGGAATAACTCAAGTAGTAAAAGATATTGCAGGAGAAGAGCTAAAGTCTGCTGACCTTGCCGATGCTTTACAGAAAAATGTACCAAGTATCTCAATGATACGACGAAGTGGAATTGCCAATGATATTATCTTAAGAGGTCAAAAGAGAGATAACATCAACGTAACTATTGATGGAGCAAAAATCTATGGAGCATGTCCAAACAGAATGGACCCTCCAACCTCTCACATACTTACAAATACTATTGATGATGTAGTAGTCCAAGAGGGTCCTTTTGATATTGAAGAGTTTGGTGTGCTTAGCGGTTCAGTTAAAGTAAAGACAAAAAAGCCTAAAAAGGGACTTCATGGTGACCTCTCTTTAAATGTAGGTTCTTTTGACTATAAAAAGGCTTCAGGTACTATTTCAGGAGGAAGTGATAAAGTTCGATTTCTATTTTCAGCTTCTAGCGAAGAACAGGGGCAATATGAAGATGGAGATGGTAGAGACTTTTCTGCGCAACTAAGCGACTATACAAGCTCAACAGCCTCACCCAAAGATGACCCCTTTGTCTATAGTAGTAACAACAAAAACAGAGATGCCTTTAAAAAAAATATGTATATGGGAAAAGTTTTTGTAGACCTTACTCCTAACCAAAAGTTAGCACTAAGCTATACAGCTAACCGAAGTGACAAAGTACTCTACCCCTCTACTCCAATGGACGCTGTTTATGATGATAGCGATATTTTTAACCTCCAATATAGCCTTAAAAATCTCTCTAGCTACTCCAAAGAGCTAAATATTCAAGCCTACAACTCAAAAGTTGAACACCCTATGAGTACACAATTTAGAAAGGCAGGTCAAACAACCTATACTACTCATAAATTGACTACTGATACAAAAGGGCTAAAAATCAAAAACCGATTTGACGCTCTAAATCAAGAGATTACCTACGGAGTAGATGGAAGCAAACGAAATTGGGACGGTGCTTTTTCTAAAACTAATACAGCCACAGGAGTTGTAAAAAAAGGTATAAAGAGTATTGACAATGTAGATACAAAAAATATTGGTCTATTTGTAAAGACAAAAAAAACTCTTGAAAATGTAGACATTGAGATGGGTGCAAGATATGACAAGACAAAAATAACTACAGACTCTACCACTCAAAAAGATAGAGACTACAATAGTTTCTCTGCTAATGTTTTTGCTAACTATCATGTAGATGACAATACAAAATATTTTCTAGGTTTAGGTAAGTCAAATCGTGTTCCTGATGCTAGAGAGCTTTACTTTAGAAAGAAAAAAGGGGCAAACCCTATAAAAGTAATAGGTAATGACCAACTTAAAAAGACATCTAACTATGAAGTAGATTTAGGTGTAGAGAAATCTTACGATAGTGGAGGTGTTAAACTCAAAACCTTCTACTCAAAATTAAAAGATTACATCTACTACAATGGAAGTAAACCAAACCACAATTTTGAAAATATTGATGCCTCTATATATGGTGCAGAGTTGAGTGGATATTATATGCCAACCGATGAAGTATATCTCTGGGCAGGTCTTTCATATAAAAGAGGTAAAAAAGATACTCAACCAACAGGACAGACAAATGACAATTTAGCCGATATTACCCCTTTAAAGCTAAATCTTACTGCCTCTTATGATTATGATGAAAATGGTATGGTAGAGGCATCTTTAGTAGCTGTTAGCCGATGGGACAAAATAGATAGTGATAACAATGAACAAGAACTCGCAGGATATGGGGTAGTAAATCTAAAAACAACAAGAAGTTTTGACAATGGTTTAGAGTTTACTTTAGGTGTTGACAATCTACTTGATAAAACCTATGCTATTAGCAACACATATAGTGACTTAACACTTATAGATGGTGGTAAAACCATGCTACTTAATGAGCCTGGACGGTATGTATATCTAAATGCTAAATATCAATTTTAACCCCTCTCCTAGCTAAAGAGTCAACCTCTTTTAACAGAGTAGGAAACCGATACTTTCCATGCATAGAGCCAATAGCTTTTTTGCCTCCTCTAACTCCATATCTTTAGAGGTAATATACAAAGGCTTCTCACTCTTACCTCTTAAGAGTTCACACTCTTTGGGAGTGTTGCCAAACTTTGCTTTTGCCACACCTATAATGGGTACTTTTCTCTCTAAAGCCTCATAGAGATATAGACCTAAACCCTTATGTATCGGTTCATCTAACCACACATAACCATCTACTACAATGCACTCTATATCATCTAAATCTTTTAGAGCCTCTAACAGACAAGGCAACTCACGCCTATAGAACTCAACTGAGATATAGGGCTGAATCTGCTCTATAAAGTGCTGTTTAGTATACTCTGCTTTTTCATCTTCCCAATTTTTAATGCCTAAACAGGCTACTACTGCATTTTTGTTGCCGTTGTATTGTACGTCTAATAAATATTTCATCTTAATAAAAACTCCCCACTCTCTTTATAAAACTCATGCTCTATCACCAAAATATTATGGTGATTGCCCTCAACGTCTAAATAAAATACTTTTTTCCTAAGATTATACAATATTGTGAACTGCCCAACCGCTAAAGATGATTTGGATTTTTGCTTATGAAGTTTTTAAAAATGGGTAGAGAGATTGCTCTACCCTACCCACTAAACCTAACCCCCCAAACTCAGCCAAAGCCTCCTCTTTTGTCATAGAACTAGGCACTTTAATAATAACATTTCCTAAACGACCTTTATTTTCAGGAAGCTCATCTTCTCTATAGAACTTAGGGTCATCAGCATATTTATATGTAATAACAGGTTCAGGCTCTACCCAATCCTCTTCTAAAAAAGTCCCTTCCTCTGGGATAAACTCTTCTGTATCACTAATTTTACTATTGTACTCTTGAGTCTCTTCTATACTTATAATTACTTCTTTCATTAACTGACTATCAACCTCAGAACTCTCTACAGTACCAAAATTATCATTGTAGGCATGGACTTATGATATAGAAGAACAACCATTTAATATTATTGATTATTGAAGCTAGAGGTAGAAGATAGATAAATTTATTTAACATAATCAATTCCTTAAATTTTAAACGCATTAAATATATAATAAATTATTAATGAAATTTAAACAGATTTTTTTAATAAAAAATG
>JALWNF010000055.1 GCA_026995985.1 Campylobacteraceae bacterium | reverse complement strand
GTTAGCTCTTGATAAGGCTCTAAAGCAGATAGAAGATAAAAAGTATGAAGTTGATGTTAAAAAGAGAGGATATAGTAATATTTTAAAGATGGGTGTAGTCTTTGATGGCAAAAGAGTTTGGGTGAAGAATAAAAAGATATTTTAATTATAGCATAGTATAATCACCAATTATAAAAAAATAAGGATAACAATGAGTGCCTTAAATACTAGAAGAATGACAATAGATGAAGCAGTAGAGCTAATTGAGAAAGCAGACCTCAAAACACTTGGACGCATGGCAACCGAGATGAAAAAAAAGCTACACCCAAAAGGGGTAACAACCTTTGTAGTTGATAGAAACATAAACTATACCAATATCTGTTGGGTTGACTGTAAATTTTGTGCCTTTTACACTCATGAAAAAAAAGAAGATGCCTACATCTTAACCTTTGATGAGATAGACCAAAAGATAGAAGAACTCCTTGCTATTGGAGGGACACAGATACTCTTTCAAGGGGGAGTCCACCCAAAGTTGGAGATTGAGTGGTATGAGGATTTGGTAGAGCATATTCATAACAAATATCCAGAAGTTACCATACATGGTTTCTCTGCTATTGAGGTAGACTATATTGCTCGTCGCTCTAAGATTTCTATTAAAGAGGTCTTAGCACGTCTAAAGGCAAAGGGTCTAAGCTCAATCCCTGGAGCTGGAGCAGAGATACTCTCAGATAGAGTTAGAGATATAATTGCACCTAAAAAGTTAGATAAAGATACTTGGTTAGAGGTACATAGAGAGGCACATAAGCTAGGCATTAAGTCGACTGCTACTATGATGTTTGGAACAGTTGAGACTACACGTGAGATTGTGGAGCATTTTGACCATATTCGTAGACTTCAAGATGAAACAGGTGGCTTTAGAGCCTTTATTATGTGGAGTTACCAGAGTGACCATACACAACTAAAGCGTGAACTTCCAACCATTACAAAGACAACTCCTAACCAATATTTACGCTATTTAGCTGTAGCACGGCTATTTTTAGATAATATTCCCAACATTCAAAGCTCATGGGTTACACAAGGAAGCTACATAGGTCAGATGGCTTTAAAGTTTGGAGCAAACGATTTAGGCTCAACCATGATGGAAGAGAATGTAGTCTCGGCAGCAGGAGCTACTAACTCCATGAATCAACAAGAGATGATAGAGCTTATTCGTGATGTGGGTGAACACCCTGCAAAGCGAAATACTGCTTATGAGATTTTAGAGAGATTTTAGGTCAAGAGATGAAAAAGATACTACTTTTAATATTTACAATACAAGGAATTTTAATGAGTGCTAACCTTAGCAATATTGAGGTTAATGGTACAAAGGTGCCGTTTATATTTGAAGAGGACAAAAACTTACCAATCGCCTCTATGCAACTTATTTTTCAAAATGCAGGTTCTTTGACAGATAGTAAAGATGGTTTAGTAAAGATGACGGCCTCTTTGCTTAATGAGGGGACAAAAAAAGATGGAAGTACAGGTTTTGCAACAAAGCTAGACAACCATGCCATTTCGCTTTCGGCTCATGTAGGAAAAGAGACCTTTGTTTTAGAAGTTGGCTCACTAAAAGAGCAGTTTAAAGAGGCTATAGAGCGTCTAAAAGAGCTACTTCAAGACCCAAACTACTCAAAAGAGACTCTCCAAAAGATTAAGACAAAAACTCTAGGTACACTAAAGAGAAAAGAGAGTGATTTTGACTATATCTCCTCTTTAGAGATGAAAAAGATGCTCTTTCCAAATACCCCATTAGCAAAACCATCTTTAGGAACCATAGATAGTGTAAAGAGCATTACACTAGAAGATATTGAAAATCAGGTTAAAAACTATTTGGGCATCAACAACGCTATTGTGGTTATGGGTGGAGATTTGAACCAGACAGAGGCCAAAGAGTTGGCTAGTTCAGTTCTTGCTTTGTTACCTAAAGTAGAGGTAAAACCTATACCAACAATGAAGCCTGTTGCAAAAGAGCAGATAAAAAAGAAGATTGTTCCAAGTAAACAGGCTTATGTCTACTTTGGCTCTCCTTTAGATGTCCCTTACGACTCAAAAGAGCGATACCTCTCTAGGGTCGCCTCTTTTATCTTAGGAAGTTCAGGTTTTGGTTCACGTCTAATGGAGGAGATAAGGGTCAAAAAAGGGTTAGCCTACTCTGCCTATAGCCGTTTTAATATCAACAAAACCAATAGCTACTTTTCTGGTTATTTGCAGACAAAAGTAGAGAGTGGTGATGAGGCAGTAGCTTCAGTTAAAGAGGTGGTTAAGAGCTTTTTAGACAAAGGTGTAACCCAAGAGGAGTTAAGCTCTGCACAGCAGTTTCTGCTTGGCTCTGAACCTCTTAGAAATGAGACTCTATCTCAACGACTCAACAGAGCCTTTCATGAATACTACAACAACCAACCTTTAGGATACACTAAAGAGGAGTTAAAAAAGATAGAGGCTATTAAACTTAGTGAGTTAAATGATTTTATTAAGAGGCATAAAGAGATTGCAAAAGATTTTTTTGTAAAAAATACAAAAAAAATAAAAAAAAATAAATAAAATATTATAATTACAATTTTTTATTAAGTTTATTTTAATAGAATATCCTTTTAATATTAATTTAAGGATATTTTTTGAAAAAGAGTAATACCTATATACCTACAGATGTAACTGTCCAAAATCGAAAATCATATAAGCCTAATCTTCATGCTAGAACACTTAAGGTCAATCAAACTATTTGGGATATGATAAAGATTTTAGATAAATCTGAACTATATGGTTTTCACTTTGAAGCTAAAATTGCATCAAAAAGTACTTTTGTTACTTTAATACATGATGATATAGAGTTACTTAAAGAGGCAAAAAGAAGATTAAAAACTTTTGCAGATGCTGAAGGTGTTGTACTTATAGCTAAAGTTAAAAAGCAAAAGAGTGCTAAGGTTATATGGATAGTATTGGGTACTATTTTAGTTACAGTTATCTTCTCTTTAATACTCTTTAACCTTTATGGAGATAAGATTTTATCAAGTTTTAATCTTTTAAATACTACTTCCCCAAAAAGCTATAATACACAACAGCCTATAGTAGAAGAGATAGTGGAGGTAGATATTGAAAAGCTAAAAGCTCTTAAAGATAGTTTTTCTAATAGTGACAACAGAGTTAACTCAAAAGTATTTAAGGCAATGGATATTACAGCATCAGTTGTATCTTCTCTGGTTTCAGATGAGGAGAAGGCAAAATATAGTTCAGAAGAGTTGGTTAAAGACTTTAAAGGTAAGAGTGGTTTAAAATTTGTTATAAAAGATGGAAACTTAAGTAGAGATTTCAATGCAACAGTTAAAGAGCTTAATGATTATGCTATGCATTTTGTAAAAGAGGGCAATCTCTCTTTGGCTACTAAGTTCTATAAGAGAGCTTTAGAGAATAAAGAGATAACTAAAGAGGAGAGAGTAGTTACTCTTGCTCATCAAGGAGAGCTCTTTGAGAAGATGGGAGAGGTAAATGCTACAGAGAGAATCTATCGTCAAGTATTAGAAGAGTTATCTCCTTTAGTTAAAAAAGATTTTGAGAAATATGCTATAGCCAATACTTTAGTAGTCTCAAAGATAAGAGCATTGACTAAAAATCAAAGAGAGCAACAAAAACTACTGTTACAATCAGATAAAATATACAAAAAACTCTTAGCTAAGCTTAGAGAAAAAGCTAAACAAGGTAAAGAGAGAAACAAAATACGTCTAGGTATGGCTTTAAATATTATGGCTAACTTTTATGCTTATGAGAAGAGAGACTTTAACTTGTCAATTAGTTTAAGAGAGGAGGCGATTGAACTCTATGCTTTATTATCGAAAAAGGGGAAAAATCGATTTACAATACTTCAATATAAGAGTCTAAATAGTCTAGCTAAGACCTATCTGCTTATGGACAAAAGAGAGTTGGCTCTTAAAAAATATTTTGAAGCAGTAGATGTTATTAAGCCTATATTAGATAAAAAATCTATGAAAAATTATACCTATTTAGCACTCTCTTATAGTAGATTAAGTCAGCTTAAATTGGAAGAGGAAAAATTTAAAGTGGCTAAATCATACTATAAACAGTCACTAGATATATATAAAAAACTCTTTGAGAAAAACAGAAGTAATCTATATAGGGTCTATTTAATTGAGATGGAGAGATTACTTGCTAAAATAGAGGCAAAAAGAGGAGAGTATTTGATTGCTAAGAGACACTATAAAAGAGCTATTCTCTCATATAAAAAGTTAAATAGACTAAACCACTTAAAATATAGCCTAGAGGTAGCCAATTTGCTTAATGATTTAGCTCTGTTGGATTTAGAAAACAACAAACCAATAGAGGCAGGAGTATCACTTCATGAGGCTATTGCTTTAGCTAAAAAGAGTCTAAAGTTAGATAATATATTAGCTAGGCAGAGTTTAGCTAGAAGTTATGCCTATAGGAGCTATTTAGCTCTTTTGGAAAAAGATAAAGAGAGTGCTACAGATTTTTATATGAAATCAATAGAGTTTAAAAAAATTAATAAAAGGTCTTAGTTGTGAAACATCTAATTTTTGCAGTAATTTTAATGGCTTTGGGAACAGTTATTCTCTTTTGGGGGGCTTATAATATGTTGGTAGAACAGCATATTTATAATGGTCCTCCACCAATAGCAACTCTAGTGGTTATTCCTCTATTTATTAAGATGTATAGAGAGTTTAAGCTATATAAAAAAGATAAAAACCACAACTAAATATGTTGTGGCAAAAATTAAACTAATGCCTCTTTTAATACATCTTCTATCTTTAAGACAGCAATAATCTCAATAGCCTCTTTTACTTCATTTGGAATCTCCTCTAAATCACGCTCATAGTTCTTTTGTGGAATAAGAGCTTTGGTAACTCCTGCTTTATAGGCTGCTATGAGCTTCTCTTTTAGTCCACCAATAGGTAGAACTTTTCCTGTTAGGGTTAACTCTCCTGTCATGGCTATTTTATTGTCTACCTTTTGTTCAGATAAGATTGAGGCAATAGCAACAGCCATAGTGATTCCAGCACTTGGTCCATCTTTTGGAGTAGCACCCTCTGGGACATGAATGTGTAAGTCGAAACGCTTAAAGATTTCATTTGGCTCAACACTCTCTATAGACTCTTTCTCTTTTAGAGGAATTAGATTTTTATCTATGGTTAAAGAGCCATCTTCTATAAGCCTTTTTACAACTGAAAAGGCAATGTGAGCTGACTCTTTCATAACATCACCAAGGCTACCTGTAAGTTTAACAGAGCCTCTCCCTTTGAGTTTAATAGCCTCTATCTTAAGTACATCTCCACCTACAGATGTCCACGCTAGACCATTTACTACACCAACAAGAGGCTCTTTGTCAACATTTGAGATTTCAAATACCTTTTTATTAGCAAATTCAGGTAAATCTTTGATTTTAATCTTTACTTTTTCTAGTTTATCATTTAGAAGTAGTTTAGTGGCTACCTTTCTCATTATACCTGCAATTTTGCGGCGTAGTCCTCTTACCCCTGGTTCTCTTGTATACTCATCAATAAGTATCTTTAGAGCTTTGTTAGTTATCTCAAACTCCTCCTCTTTAAGAGCATGTTTTTTTAGCTCTTGAGGAATAAGATACCGTTTTGCAATCTCTAGCTTCTCATTTGGGGTGTAGGAGCTTACCTCTATAAACTCCATACGGTCACGAAGTGGAGTAGGAATTTGAGCTACATCATTGGCAGTGGCAATAAAGATAGCTTTACTTAAATCTATGTTAAAGTTTAGGTAGTAGTCACGGTACTCTTTGTTCTGTTCAGGGTCTAAGATTTCTAAAAGAACAGCTGTTGGGTCTCCACGGTGTCCACGTCCTACTTTGTCAATTTCATCTAGTACAATCACAGGGTTCATGCTCTTAGCCGTAATAAACCCTTGAACTAAACGCCCTGGCATTGCTCCTACATAGGTTCTTCTATGTCCTCTTAGCTCATTTACATCTTCTAATCCACCAAGGGCTATTCGTACCAAAGGTCTATCTAAAGCTTTAGCAATAGAGTTAGCAAGTGATGTTTTTCCAACCCCAGGAGGTCCCCAGAAGCAAAGAATAGCTCCTGCACTTCCATCAAGGTTAACTTCTCTTTGTTCAGCTAGTTGTCGCACAGAGAAGAACTCTACAATCCTCTTTTTAGGCTCCTCTAGTGAAAAGTGGTCAAGGTCAAGTCTCTCTTGGACATCTTTTACTTGAAGTGCTTTTTGGCTAAATTTACCAAATGGCATCTCAAAGACATACTCTAAGTATGTCTGAATCTGTGCTG
>JALWNF010000054.1 GCA_026995985.1 Campylobacteraceae bacterium | reverse complement strand
CTCTAAGTCTGCTAACTCTTTTTCTATTTCAGCAAGACGTTTACTATTTTTGTCGCTCTCTTCCATTAAAAGAGCCTCTTTTTCAACTAAAAGAGTTGCTAGTTGGCGTTTAACTTTTGCAAGTTCTGTTGGCTCACTCTCTATTTGCATCTTTAACTCAGCTGCTGCCTCATCAATAAGGTCAATCGCCTTATCTGGTAAGAAACGGTCAGTAATATAACGGTCACTAAGCTTTGCAGCAGCAACTAGTGCTGAATCTGTAATAGTTACATTGTGGTGTGCTTCAAGTCTATCTTTAATACCTCTTAAAATTTGTAATGCTTCATTGATACTTGGTTCATCAACCTTTACAGGTTGGAAACGTCGTTGCAATGCTGTATCTTTTTCAAAATATTTTCTATACTCTTTAAGAGTTGTTGCACCAATAGTATGCAACTCACCACGAGCAAGAGCTGGTTTTAAGATGTTTGCAGCGTCCATACTACCTTCACTTGCTCCTGCTCCAACAATAGTATGAATCTCATCTATAAATAGAATAATATTTGATGCCTGTTTAACCTCATCTACTACTGCTTTGAGTCTATCTTCAAACTCACCACGATACTTTGCCCCTGCAATCAGTCGACTCATATCTAGTGATATAACACGCATATTTTGAAGACTCAAAGGTACCTCTTTGTTTACAATACGTTGAGCTAATCCTTCAACAATCGCAGTTTTACCTGTTCCTGGTTCTCCAATTAAGATTGGATTATTTTTGGTCTTACGAATCAAAATCTGCATTACACGTTGCACCTCTTCATCTCGACCAATTACAGGGTCAAGCTCTCCATCAAGAGCCTTTTTATTGAGGTCAATCCCATACTGCTCTAGTGCCTCTAGTGCCTCATCTGCACTTTGAGAGTCTATACTCTTGCCACCACGAATAGACTCTAGTGTCTTTTTAAGCTCGGTTAAATCTACATATTTACCTAAACTATTTTTAATAAAATCCTCATCAATATTGGCAATAATCCACGTATCAACAGCAAGATATTGGTCTCCATTTGCTGTCATGACACCTTCTGCTTTTTGAAGTGATGCTACCATCTTTTGAGAGAGGCGAATATTCTCTTTAGTTACAGTAGAGACTTTTGGAAGTTTATTTACAAGACTCTTTACCTCTAGCTCAATAGCTGCCTTATCGGTATTCATCTTATTAAGTGCTTGATGTAACAGTGAATTTGTATTGGTTAGTAGCCCCCATAAAACATGTAATGGGTCTACTTCTTGATTTTTATTATGTAGAGCTAATGAGACAGATGACTCTATAGCTGCTGTCATCTGGTTAGTTAACTTTTCTAAAATGCTCATATTATCTTCCTTATTTATACATTTTTTATTTTCTAACGGTATTCTAGTATAACTTTGTAGAAAGAAATGCCACTTTAGTACCAAAGTATACCTTTTATTGTGGAATATCATTGTATTTTTATCAATTTACGATAAAATATAGCTCCTAAACTTGAGTTCAATGAAATATCATATCCACTAATTTTATGAGCTTTCTCATAAAACCAAAAGGAAAGGTCTATAAAGAGTCAATCTTTCCCAAATTAAATTTTTGAATTAGCTATGGCTAGTCTTATAAATTTAATTTTGAAAATCTTACCTCTTTTTAGACTTTTTGTGGTTATAATATTCCTTGAAATTCAGGTTATTAGAAAAATGATAGGATAAATAATAACTATAATGATAATTAAAAATAAAAAAGCAATATTATTAGGCTTTATATCAGCCATAACTGCCTCAGTCATTCTTGCAACAAGCTCTGCTCAAGCCAATAGTTATGAAACACAGAACAATCAAACATCAAAACTTGAAGCCTATTTAAAGTTTACTAGAATTGTTCAAATTATAGAAGAGCAGTATGTAGATGATATAAATGCATCAGATATTATTAATAAAGCACTAAAAGGATTACTTGCCAATCTCGATGCACACTCCTCTTTTATGGACGCTAAAGAGACAAAAGAGTTACAGGTTCAAACACATGGAGAGTTTGGTGGGCTTGGAATTACTGTTGGTATGAGAGATGGAGCATTGACAGTTATTGCACCACTAGAGGGGACTCCTGCTGATAAGGCTGGTATTAAAGCTGGTGATATTATCTTAAAAATCAATGACCAAGCAACTATTGGTATGACTATTGACAAAGCTGTATCGCTTATGCGAGGAAAACCAAATACAGAGATTATGCTAACTATCGTAAGGAAAGGTGAACCTCACCCACTAAAAATTAAAATTGTTAGAGATATTATAGAGATACAATCTGTATATGCAAAAACAATTGGAGATGATATTCTCTATTTGCGTATTACCTCTTTTGACCAAAAAGTGGTACAGAGCATGAAAAAGGCTATTAGAAAACACCCAAATACCAAAGGGATTATTATTGACTTAAGAAATAACCCAGGAGGTCTTCTAAACCAAGCCATTGGTGTTGTTGATATGTTTGTAGAGAGTGGTCCAATAGTTAGCCAAAAAGGTAAAATCCCTTCTGAAAACTTAGTCTACAATGCAACTGCTCCAAATACCGATACAAAAACTCCTATAGTTGTGCTAGTAAATGGTGGTTCAGCCTCTGCATCAGAGATTGTCTCAGGTGCACTACAAGACCATAAACGAGCTGTTATTGTAGGAGAGAAGACCTTTGGTAAAGGTTCTGTACAGGTTGTTATGCCTGTTAATGAAAATGAAGCACTACGTTTAACTATTGCTCGTTACTATCTACCTAGTGGACGAACTATTCAAGCTGTTGGAGTAACTCCTGATGTTGAGGTCTCTTATGGTGAGATTAAAAAAGTTGATGAAGGAATCTCAATTAAAGAGAGAGACTTACGAAAACATCTTGAAAATGAGTTACAAAAAGTAGATGGTAAGAAAAATAAAAAAATAGATAAAAAAGAGGATAAAACAGTTATAACAGAGGAGCAAATATATAAAGACTCTCAATTAAAGTCAGCAATTGATATTCTTAAAGCATTAATGATTACACAAGAAAAATAGATTAAGGACAAACAAATAATGAAAAAAGTATCATTACTATATGAGGGCAAAGCAAAAAAAATCTGGAATACAGAAGATGAAACTCTTCTGATTTCAGAGTTTAAAGATGATTTGACAGCCTTTAATGGAGAGAAAAAATCTTCTCAAGAGGGGAAAGGTGCATTAAACAATAAAATCTCAACTGAACTCTTTAAACTACTTAACAATAAAGGTATTCCAACACACTTTATTGAGATGATAGATGATACCAATATGCTACATAAAAAGTGTGATGTTATCTTAATTGAAGTGATTGTAAGGAATATTGCAACAGGCTCTCTAAGCAGAAATCTAGGTATAGAAGATGGGAAAGTTCTTCCTTTTACTCTAGTTGAGTTTGACTACAAAAATGATGAATTAGGAGACCCTAAATTAAATGACCAACACTGTCTTATTTTGGAATTAGTTAAGAGTAGTGATGAGCTTGACTATATTCGTTTTATGGCACGTCGTATCAATACCATTATGCAAGAGTTTTTTGCTGACAAAGGCTTAACGGTTGTAGACTTCAAGCTTGAATTTGGTCGTGATATTAATGGGAATATTATCTTAATAGATGAGCTTAGTCCTGATAACTTTAGATTTTGGGATAAGGAGACAGGTGAGAGTATGGACAAAGACCGATTTAGAAAAGGTCAAGGTGGACTTAAAGTTGCATACGAAGAGGTTCTAAACAGAATCTTAGGAAACAAATAGTAAGGGCGACCTCTGTGTCTGCCCTATATAATAAATTAGGAAAAAAAATGACAGCAATAGTAAACATATTTTTAAAAGATGGTGTACTTGACCCACAAGGAAAAGCAATTCACCATGCACTCGATGCAATGAACTTTGAGGGTGTTGAAGATGTTAGAATGGGAAAACAGATTGTTTTAAAACTCTCTACTGACAACAAAGAAGAGGCACAAAAAGAGGTTGAGCAGATGGCACAAGAGATTTTAGCTAATACTGTTATTGAAGACTATACTATAGAGTTACTATAATGAAACGGATTGCAATTTTACAATTTCCTGGTACTAATTGTGACTTAGATACAAAGTATGCTTTTGAGAAACTTGGTTGTAGCACCACTATCGTTTGGCACAAAGAGAGTAAACTACCTTCAAATATTGACTTAGTTGTTGTTCCTGGTGGATTCTCTTATGGTGACTACTTACGTGCAGGAGCTATTGCAAAATTCTCTCCAATTATGAGTGCGGTCAAAGAGTTTGCTAATGGTGGTGGAAAGGTTTTAGGTATCTGTAATGGTTTTCAAATCTTAACAGAAGCGGGACTACTACCAGGGGCTTTAAAAAGAAATATTGGACTTCACTTTATCTCTCGATTTCAAACGATGAAAGTAGTAAATAACACAAATGCTTTTTTGCAAAAATGTGATAAAGATGAAATTTTAAATATTCCTATAGCTCATGCTGATGGAAATTACTATATTGATAAAGAGGGCTTTAAAAAGCTAGAGGCAAATGAACAGATTTTATTACGTTACTCTGATGAAAAGGGTGAACCTGTAGTTGTTAATGGCTCAATTACCTCTATTGCTGGAGTTTGCAATAAAAATAAAAATGTGTTTGGTCTAATGCCTCACCCAGAACGTGCTATAGAGACTATTTTAGGCTCTACAGATGGTATAAAAATGTTAAAAGGGCTTATAGCTTAATGAAAAAAATATACTCATATACCTTGCTATTGATTACATTTTTTATACTCTCTTCTCTAAACCTTGTAGCTGGAGAGATAAACTATAGCTATATTCCTAAAAAAGTATATGAAAGACAGGTCTTCCCTATTAGTTTTTTAACCAATATACAAAACTCTAAAAATATACAATTTGAATTTTATGGAGATAAAAAGCCTGTACTAGATGAACCTGTTATTATTAAAAATGGTTCTAAAGTATTCTACACTTTCTACTTTAAAGCTTCAGGAAGACTTTTCTATATTCCTAAAATAGTAGTTACTATCAATGGTAAAAAGGAGAAGTTATCAGGTATTAAAATACCTGTTAAAAAACTTCCAAAGAGTAAAAACTTCTCTGGAGTCATTGCCTCTGGATTAAAGATAAAAAACCATCAAGTATCGGTCTATGATGAGAATACAAATCTTATTGCTATCTCACTTGAAGCTCATGATGCAAATTTAGAAGATATATACATACCCTCTGCTCTTAAAGATGGTACAGAAAATGCAAAAAGAGAAGGCTCTAAAATGGAGATAAACTACTATATAGTTTTACCAGCAAAAGATAAAACCCTAACATTTACATACTTTGATACGATAAAAGAGAGTTTCATACAAAAGAGTATTCCTATTATTATGCAAGATGCCTCTGTAGCTGCACAAACAGACCTAAATCCAAAAGATGATAGTTTTGAGACACTAAAAAAATATATACTAATTGGCCTTTCTATTATATTTGTACTTCTCTTTTTATGGAAAAAGGATCTCTTCTATTTAGTTATGGCTGTTATATCATCAGCCATACTATTAACATTTTATACACCTTTAGCTACTGTCTGTGTAAAAGAGGGAGCTCCTCTTTATATTATACCTACATCAAACAGTACAACGAGTATTCATATTGATAAAAAATATAAAACAACTAAACTTGCAGAGAGAAATGATTTTGTAAAGATAGAGTATATCAATGGAACTATAGGGTGGATAAAGCATGAAGACCTTTGCGAAGATTAGATTTTACTATGGTGCAGGGGTCATCTCTTTAGTTGCAGGAGGCATAATGGTTCCTCTTTTAATGATTATGCCTAGAAAATCATCTGAAATTCTACACTACTTCAACAAACTAATTATATTTCTAATTGGTGGAAAAATTAAAGAGCATGGAAAGTTGGATAAAAATGTAGATATGATTATTGCTAATCATCAAAGTATTATAGATATTATTGCCCTTGAAGCAAGTCAAAATGTTAACTTTCAATGGGTGGCAAAAAAACAACTATTTGATACTCCTTGGTTTGGATTTCTTCTAAAAATTCCAAAAATGATAGAGGTTGATAGACAAAATAAAAGTGGACTAATTAAACTTTTAGCTGATGTAAAAGAGACTATTCAAAATCATAAAGATAGAGTTATTGCTATTTTTCCAGAAGGGACTAGAACTGACAAGCAATCTCTTCTCTCTTTTAAAGCAGGAGCTCGTATTGTTGCTGAGAAACTTGAACTAACCATTCAACCAATAGTCATTACAAACAGTAAACGTCTACTAAATGAACACAACCAAACATCTCACCCTACTACTGTGCACATTACCTACTTAGAGCCTTTTAAAGTCTCAAAAGAGAAGAAAGATTGGTATGAAGAGGTACGACAAAAGATGCAAAAAGTTATTGATGAAGAAGAGAAAACATATAAAAG
>JALWNF010000053.1 GCA_026995985.1 Campylobacteraceae bacterium | reverse complement strand
TTATTGCCCTCTGCATCAAAAAACTTAATTCCATTATCATAATATGGATTATGTGAAGCAGTAATCATAATTCCAGCATCACAACGCATATTTTCAGTAATAAATGCAATAGCAGGAGTTGGCATTGGTCCTATTTGGATAACATCAAAACCAACAGCAGTTAATCCTGAAACTAGGGCATTTTCTATCATATACCCAGAACGGCGAGTATCTTTTCCAACTAAAATTTTATTGTATTTACTTGTTTTTCTTAAATGTATACCTGCTGCAATAGCTAAACGCATAACATTCATTGCATTAAGTTTTCCACCTGCTAAACCACGTACACCATCTGTTCCAAATAGTTCCATATAATGTCCTAATTAATTTTTATGTAATTTTATCATATTTATTACGGAACAGTTCCTATATTTCTATTTTTTATTGATGACTACTAAAGAAGAAGATAAAGACTACAGAATATACTCATATTTCTGTAGGGGAAGGAGAGAATGAAGCTCCCTCCAGTTTTATTTTATACTAAAGAGATTACTATCTACAAGGGTCAATAACAGACTCTTGATTTGGATATAGGTATATCTCTACACGTCTATTAAGTGCCATATTTGTTGGTGATGTATTTTGGGCAATTGGTTTGCTAAAAGAGCAACCTTTTGCATAAATAGGATTTGGTACACCACTAGCATGAATAGTATTTCCTACAGATGAAGCTCTCTCTTCAGATAGTTTTTGATTATATTGAAAGGTTCCTCTATTATCAGTATGTCCAACTACTTGTATAATTGTATTTGGGTATTTTTTAAGTACAGGTGTAAGTTTTGCAATCTTTGCTTGTGCTGATGGAGTTGGTGTTGCAGAGTTTGTTGCAAACATCATATCATCACGGAACATTATTTTTACATATTTATCAGTATTTGAGACAATAAGGTCATTATCTACATTTTTTTCTGCTGATGGATTATTGTTTACATTTGTATTGAGAACTTGTGCTACTTCTGCTGCTTGTTGATCTAGATTATACCCAATGGCAGCTCCTACAGCTGAACCTAAAGCACCACCAATTAAGACACGCTTTCCTCCTCCATTTGCTGTTGTTCCACCAACTACAGCACCTAATAAACCTCCGATAATAGCACCTGTTTGTGTATGGTTAGTTGTTCCATCAGCATTTTTAATAGTTGGCATTCCCCCATTAACACAACCAGCTAACATTAATATTGTTAAGGTAGAGGCTATAATTGGTTTTAAAACTCTTTTTTTCATTGTTTTTCCTTATATTTAAAATTTATAGTTAAGAGTATAGCATAATTTATGTAAAGTAACTGTGGAGGAGGTAACAAGAGTTTACTTGTTACCTTTTTAGATAGAGAGGAAAAATTAAGATTTACTACCTGGTTTTATTGCAACAGAACCCTCTTTACACATTGGGCACTCCTCTGGAGGATACATCTCGAAAGTAAAGTCATCAAGTGCAAAAAAAGGTATATCTGAAGGTAGTTTACATTCGGGTTTAGCTTTTATATTAGAGCCTTCTCTCTTGCAGAAACCTCTATTTGCCAAAGAGGCAAAGGCAACAACTTTTGCTCCTAGTGCCTCTATAGCTTGAGCAGCTTTCATTGCTGAACCACCTGTTGTAATAATATCTTCACATATAAGAATATGTTCACCCTTATCTACCTGAAAACCACGTCGAAGCTCCATACCTCCATCTTTTTTCTCAACAAATATAGAGCGAACTCCTAGTGAACGAGCAAGTTCATATCCTGCCAATACTCCACCAAGGGCAGGGGCACAGACAGTATCAACTTTTATTCCACTCTTTTTAATCATATCTGCAAGTGCATTACAGATAAGCTCTGCACGTTTGGGGTTCTCTAAAACCTTTGCACTTTGTAGATAGCGTCTTGAGTGGTTACCACTTGCTAATAAAAAATGCCCATCTAAAAGAGCTTGGGCATCAATATACTCTTGTTCAATATTCATAACTATACTTTTAAAATATCAGCCTCTTTTGCTGAAAAGACTGAATCAACTTCAGATATCTTTTGGTCGGTAATCTTTTGAATTTCAGCTTGACCTCTTTTTGATTCATCTTCTGAAATCTCTTTTTCTTTTTCAAGTTTTTTTATCTTGTCATTTCCATCTTTTCTAACATTCCTAATAGCAATTTTTGCCTTTTCTGCCATTTGCTTTGCTTGTTTGACAATCTCTTTACGCTGTTCAGATGTCATAGGTGGGAAAAATAGTTTTATAAAGTCACCATCATTATTTGGATTAACTCCAATATTTGCCTCTTGAATTGCTTTTTCTATAGCACCTAACATACTCTTCTCCCAAGGTGTTATAGAGATAGTTGTAGCATCTGTTACAATAACAGAGCCAACTTGATTGATAGGAGTTGGTGTTCCATAGTAGTCTACTTTAATATTATCGACAATATGAGTAGTTACTTTTCCTGTTCTTAGTGTAGAGAAGTCTCTCTTTAGAGCTTCAATACTTTTAGACATCTGTTCTCGGGTTTGTTTATAAATCTCATTTAACATAGATATTCCTTTTAGTATTATTTTTTAGGTGTATCACTTTTTGTAGGAACAGAAGTTGTAGTATCAATTGTATCTACAACTGAGTGTGCTTTCTCTTTATTATAAAAATATCCCATAGCAAGGGTGTTGAGTACAAATAAAATAGCTAATATGAAGGTAGTTTTTGCTAAGAATCCTGCTGGTCCTTTTGCTCCAAACATAGACTCATTACTTCCACTATAAGCTCCTAAGCCAATGCTTGAACTTTTTTGCAATAAAACAGCAATAACTATGGCAATAGTTAAAAGAATCTGTACAACTAATAGTGTTGAAATCATTTTTTCCTCTCTGAATGTTGAAGTTCTGTTTAAAATAAACTTCAAATTGGGTATAATTTCGGCGATTATACCCTAAATTAATTGAAACTGAGATAAATGGAAATAGTTAAAGAGTTTTCGAGATTTGCCCATGAATACAATAAGTATAATGTCATACAAAAAGAGGTGGCAAAGAGATTAGTCTCTTATATTCCAAAAGGCTTATACCATAAAATTTTAGATTTAGGGTCTGGAGATGGAGCTATTTATAAAGCTCTTAATTATAGTAATATAGAGTTTGATAAATTTGTAGCTTTTGATTTTTCAAAAGAGATGCTAAAAATTCATCCTGAAAATGATAATATTGAAAAAATCTGTATGGATTTTAACCAGCTTAACTCATTTTCAATATTTAAAAAAGATGAGTTTGACCTACTTATCTCCTCTTCTGCATTACAGTGGAGTAGGGATTTACTATCTATTTTAACTACTATAGCTCCACTTGCAAAGGAGCACTATTTTGCTTTTTTTACATCAAATACCTTTAAGACATTGCATCAAACAGTAAATATTGATTCTCCTATATATAGCCGAGATGAAATAACTAAAGCTTTAGATAAAGTTTTTTCCTATGAAATGGAGATTGTTGAGTATAGCTTAGATTTTAATTCTGTATATGAGATGCTTAAATATATAAAAAGGAGTGGAGTAGGTGGTGGAACTGAACATTTAAGTTATAAAAAAATGAAGTATCTTTTAGAAAATTATCCACTGAAATATTTAGAGTTTGAAGTTCTTTTTGTTAAATCAATATAAATCTTTAGAGAAAAATCTCTAAAGATTTAATATTAATCATCTTCCATAATTCCTAGAAGTTGAAGAAGAGCAGTAAACATATTTAGAAAGTCTAAATAGAGAGATACTGCTGCATCTACCTCTGAATCATAAGCTCCATTTGCAATATTTTGTGTATCATAGATGGTAAATAGAGAAAAGAGCAATAAAATACCAGCTGTGATAACAATATGCATTATTGGGCTATTTAAAATAAAATAGTTAACCAAAGATGCAATAATAACAATTATTAGTGTAATAAAGAGTGGTTTACCCCAACTAGAGTAGTCACTCTTTGAATTAATTGCAAATAGACTTAAAGCTCCAAAAAGAACAGATGTCATTAAAAATGCTGTCCCTATAGTAGAGCCACCTCCCATTCCAATAAATCTTGCAAGTAGAGGAACAAGTGAAACTCCACTTAAAAATGTAAATGCAAAAAGCATAAATAGGTTCAATCCAGGTTTACCTCTTGACATACTTAAACCAAAAAATAGAATAAGTAGTTCAGCCCCAAATATAAACCATTTATACTGCATAATTTCAACTGCATAAGGCATTGTTACATAAGCTCCTGCAGCAGCAGTTACCATACTAGCAGCTAAAAGCTGATAGGTTTTTTTCATAAATGCTACAGATGATGTAGATGTAGTTATACTACTATCATAAGTTACATTGTTAGCACTATTGTAATCTCTATCATAAAGAGCCATACAAATCCTTTGTTATAAAACAATAAAAGTTTATTGTTTTAAGTAAATTAGTTATATCAATTAGTATTGATATTTGCTTAGTTAGTATATTAGGTTGAAGTTTAAAAGAAGTTGAATAGTGAGTTTAAATTAATTATATTTTATGAAAGTACAGAAGAGAAAATATCTCTTCTGTATAATTTAAAATTAAAGACCTAAAGAGTCCATAGTAGCAATAGATAGACCAGCTACAGGAAGACCTTTTGCTCTTTGATAAGCACGTGTTGCTGCTTTAGACTCTGCACCCCAAACACCATCAATTGGTCCATGATAGTACCCAGCTGCTTTAAGTGCTCTTTGTACTTTTTTAATAGTTTCTGTACCCATACTTGATTTACAAACAACTCTTACCCATTTAGCATAACCATCAGCAACCATTCTCTTCTTAGTTACAGTTTTATAAGTTGCAGGAATAGGAATTCTTCTCTCTTGTGCAGGAGAAATAAGTTTTTTAATTCTTACTGTTTTGTAAACAGGTGGTGTTGTTATAACTTTTGTTCTTGCAGGTGTAGCAACAACTCTTTTAGCAACTTTATTATATTTAGCAGGAGTTGCTGTTAAACATACTTTATTTCCAGTTGGTTTAGCAGATGCAGGGAGTCTTGAACCTGCTCCAGCTCCATTAGCTACAGCTGAACCAGCACCATTTCCAGAAGCCCCTCCCATACCATCAGCAGCTGCATAACCTACAGAGATAGCATTTGCACAGTTAGATGGGCTATTTGTCCAACCATATTGACCATTTGCAACTTTTTTAGTTCTTGTTACTGTTTTATATGTAGCTGGAACTGGAATAGTTTTACTTGATGCAGGTTGTACTAGTTCTTGTACTTGAACAGTCTTATATACAGGTGGTGTTTTAATTTTTCTAGTTGTAGCAGGTTTAGCAACAACTTTTTTAGTTACAGTTTTATATACAGCTGGAATTTCAACTAAACATACAACCTCAGATTGGTTACAACCTCTATCTTGACATTTTGTTTTTTTCCACTCTGTTCTTGCAGGTGAAACTAAAACTCTCTCTCTAACAGTTTTATATTGAGGTGGAGTAGTTACAAGTTTTTCTGTACCTTCAGATACAAGAATTCTTTTTGTTACAGTTCTATATTTTGCTGGAATAGCAACAACTCTCTCACTAGCTTCAGAAGCTAATACCTTCTCTGTAATTTTTTGATATTTAGCTGGTGCATAACATTCATAAAAACAGGTTCCAGGTCTAGCTGAATCTATAGGCATACCTGCTGAACGAGCTGCATTCATTAGTGTTGCAGAAGCTTCAGGTGCATTTGTTCTTAAACTAGTTCTCCAAGTTTTCGTAGCAGGAACAGCTAGAACTCTTTCATAAACAGTTTTATAAGTTGCTGGAATAGTTATTGTCTTTTGAGTACCATCTGAAACTTTAATTTTTTGAGTAGTCCAACCATATTTAGCAGGAATAACTTCTATTTTTTCTGTAGCCTCTCTTGCCAAAACTCTTTCTGTCGTAGTAGCATATTTAGCTGGAAAGAACGCCTTTGTAAAACATTGTCCTGGTTTTGCAGGTGGTAAATCATCTCCACCAATCCCTGTTGCTTGAGCTGTTGACATTACTGCCATTGCTACAAGTGATAGCTTTAATGTACTTTTAATTGTCATAATATTCTCCTATGTATTTTATGCAAAAAATTAACGCATATACTATTATATGCGACTTTTCCTCATGCATAGCTTAAAATAAAAAAAAATAAAAATAAATCAATACTGAAATAAAAAATTAAACAAGTACAGAGTATGTTTAATAATGTTATATGTTCTAAAATGAATAATATATTATTTAAATTAAAAGATGAACATATTATTATATAATATGGTTAGTATAAATATAAAAAAAGAATTTTTTTTAATAAATTTCATAAAACTCTTGACAAGCAAAAGAAAATCTCCTATAATACGCGTCCAAGAACAAAGGGTACGACTTAATAGTTTAAGTCAAGAGAGTTCCTAGAGTTTTTAAGTGGTCTTTAACAACTAAATATAAGAGAACAAAACAGACGTCTATTTGAGTTTTTTTCGATGTTTTTTAAAGAAGAACACGATAAAAGAGAAAACTTAATTAGAGATAATTAAAGAGAT
>JALWNF010000052.1 GCA_026995985.1 Campylobacteraceae bacterium | reverse complement strand
ATATCACGGTAGCCTAAGCCAACTAAAGTATGATATAGCAAATCAGCTGACTCATAGATAACCTGCTCATCTGATTCCTTATCTATAGCAACACAGACCTCATCTGCCTCTTCCCTAATTTTACTAAGTAGTAGCTCTTTGTTATTTAGAAGTCTTTTTGTCCAAGATTTTTTAGTCTCATTTGAGTTTTTACGCTCTAAAATAGTATGGTATAGGGTATCTACTACACTATACATAGTATTGGTATCTACCTCTTTTTCTAGCACACGCTTATTTTGGATTATAGAGGTAAAAAAACAGCTCTTTGTTCCTGTATGACACGCTACACCATTTTGGTGGATTTTAAGTAGAAGAGTATCTGCATCACAATCAAGTAAAATATCTTTAATCTCTTGTGTATGGTTAGAGCTTTCACCCTTTTTCCAAATGCGTTGTTTACTTCTACTAAAGTAGTGGGCATATCCTGTTCTAAGTGTTAAATTGTAAGCCTCTTCATTCATGTAGGCTAACATAAGGATTTCATTTGTCTTGTAGTCTTGTGCAATAGCAGGTATAAGAGGATTTTTATTCCAATCAATGGTCATTTAGGTCTCCATAGATTTTGTTGTTAAATACAAAATCATTTTTTGGAATTTTAACTGTTAAAGGCTTATACTCTTCTATATTTTTAAAGCTACTCCCCTTTTTAATTTAATATATATCATCTTTAAAAACTTTAAAGTCTTCTTCCATAAACAGCTTTTTTAATCTCTTGACCTAGTTGATGCACTGCCATAGCATAATAATCTTTAGGGTTATAACGAGTAATAGCTCTAAAGTTTGGTGTTCCCCACCATAGTTCATCTCTATCATATTTACTTAACTTAATTAAAGAGACAGGTCCTCTGTAACCATAGAAGTTTGAGCTTGGTCTCATTCCTAATCTATAGAGATAACTTTGTGAGTATAAGGTTTTAAATCCTGTAGGTATTCCATAAAATCTCTTTTTATTGTAGTAGACTTTCATTGCTACAGGTATGCGTGGATTCCACTTTCCTTTCTTTTGAAAATAGTTAGCAATACTTCCAATAGCATCAGCAGGGTCAAATAGATTTGTATGTCCATCACCATTAAAATCAACAGCATACTCTCTAAATGAGCTAGGCATAAATTGTGCTAGACCAAAAGCTCCTGCATATGAGCCTTTGATTGATTGTGGATGAATTTTTTGCTCTTTTGTTAGTAAGATATAGTTTTCAAGTTCTGAGGTAAAGAATTTTGAGCGTTTTTTGTACTCTAAGGCCAATGTTGTTAATGCATCAAGTACAGAGTGTTTACCTGTAAAACCACCAAAGTTAGTCTCTACACCAATAATTCCTACAATATAGGCAGGGTCAACTCCATATTTATAGGCAGCCATATTTAACCAATTTGCATTTTCTCTCCAAAACTGAACCCCTTTTCTAATGTGTGAAGGGTTTACAAATTGAGCTCTATATTTATTCCATGAACCAGGTTGTGATGCTTTCTCTTTACTTGGTTTTCTTTTCTTGTATACTCCATATTTATCTAGTGCTAAAGTATCTCTATTAACTGTAGAGAAGATAGCATTTAGTTCATATATATCAAGATTATACTTTGCTGCCATATTGTTAATAATCTGTTTTAATTTATAGTTTGAAGCGTAAGCTCCTCTTAAATAGGGTGTTCTTTGAGGTATATATTGAGGTTGAGTCTCAATAACTACAGGAGTTGTTGGATATGTATTAGCTGTTTGTGGATAAGTTGTTGTAGGATTATTTGGCATAGGGTAAGTTTGTGCAATTGGAATATCATTAGGATTACTGCTTGTTATAGTTGTTGCTGGTGGTCTTTGTACACATCCACTACTAAGAATAAGTATAGCTGAAATAAGTGTTAAATGTTTTATTTTTATCATTGCTAAAATCCTTTTTTAGTAAATTTTAGCATAAAATTGTGACTTATTGTTTATTTTTTATCTATTTTGACCTAAAATCTGATGTAAAAACATGATTTGTGCAAATAGAGGGGCGAAAATATTTAAGATTGGAATATAGTTAAAAAGTGAAGCAATCATTGCAATTATGTTTGATTTTTTACCTTTTTGCTTTAACTCTTCTTTGTCTTTTATAAAGAGTCCTCCTACATCATGTATGGTTGGTGCTTTAAGTAAGATTGACCATAAATATAGCATAAGCCCTTGTCCTAAAACAGGAATAAAGAGTAGAGGAAAAAGAACTATTATAAGAAAAAGGAAGAGTAGAGTTGAAGAGAGTGTTGCTCCAATAGAACCACTAATAGTTGGTGAAGCGACTACTTTTACCTTTGGATAGTGTTTTTTAGCAAGAGAGATTAGTACCTTTTCGCTATATAGAGATGTTAATGTAGATATAGTAACTATAATTAGAATATATCCTACGAGAGGAGCAGCTATATAGATTACACTCTCTTTTAACCAATCAAAAGGAAGCCATGTAAGAAAAGAGGCTACAAAAGAGGAGAAGTCTCCCCAAAAATACCAAAGTATGGAAATCCAAAAGATAATACTCCCCAATCCTACCTTTAAGATAAACATCAAAACTGTAGAGCTAAAGATATCTTGTAGGCTCTTTTTGATGATATTTATCATATTTTTTCCTATAGATAGTTGTTCTTAAACTCAACATATCTAGTAGCAGATGCATACAACTCTGCTACCTCTTCATCTGTAAGCTCTCTTACCACTTTTGCAGGACTCCCCATAATAAGACTTCTTGGAGGAAATTTTTTATTTTTAGTAACAAGCGAACCAGCACCCACTATTGACTCTTTTCCAATTACGGCACCATCTAAAATAGTTGTACTCATTCCAATAAGACAAGCATCTTCGATGGTACAGCCATGTAGCATAACTCTGTGACCTATAGTTACATCATTTCCAATAATAGTTGGGTATCCATCGCTCATATCCTCTTTTTTGTGGTGTGTTACATGCACCATAGATAGGTCTTGAATGTTGGTTCTGTCTCCAATTTTAATGTAGTGAACATCTCCTCTAACTACACAGCCAAACCATATAGCAGAATCCTCTCCTATCTCAGTTCGACCAATAACTGTTGCACCATCGGCTATCCATGCTCCTTTTTTAAGTGTTGGAGTCCACTCTTTGTATTTTAGTATCATTTTTAATCCTTTAAAACTTTTTTAGCTAACTGAGTTACATACTCAGGTGTCTCTTTTTGGCTTTTATCATGAAGCTTTGTTATATACTCCTCTAAAATCTCATGATTGTTTATAGGTTTATCATCATTTTGTTTTATCTGTTTATACTCTCCTGAACTCTTAAGCTTCCATCTAAGTTGATTGTCTTGAAGTTGCAAAGATAGAATCTGCTTAAGCTTTTGTGCCAATTTAGGCTCTTTTATAGGGGTTAAAATCTCAATACGACGAATAAGATTTCTTGGCATTAGGTCAGCAGAAGAGATGTAACATTGGTACTTGTTATGTTTAAAATAGTAGATTCTTGGGTGTTCAAGATATTTACCTATAATGGAGTATACTGAGATATTTTCACTAATATCTTTTATGCCAGGTCTTAAGGCACAGATACCTCTAATAATAAGCTCTATTTTGCACCCTGCTATAGAGGCTCTATATAGTGCTTGAATAATCTCAGGGTCAACTAAAGAGTTAGCCTTTAAGATAATATGCCCTTTATCTTTAAAAGAGGTTTCATGCTCTATCATCTCAATGAGTTTTGGTTTAATGTGTTTTGGAGAGAGGGTTAATGTTTTAAGTTTACTATAGTCTGCAAAACCTGTCAAGAAGTGAAAAAATTTAGTTACATCGGTATTAACTTCTGGCTTTGTTGTAAAGTAGCTTACATCTGTATATATTCTAGCTGTAGTAGGATTGTAGTTTCCTGTTGCTAAATGAACATAGCCTTGGAGTTTTTTGTCTTTTCGTTTAGTTACTTGTGCTACTTTTGCATGAACCTTTAGTCCTTTAATTCCGTAGATAACATGAGCCCCTGACTCTTCAAGCTTCTTTGCCCACTGTAGATTGTTCTCTTCATCAAATCTAGCTTTTAACTCAACTAAAACAGTAACTTGCTTACCAGCCTTTGCAGCCTTTATGAGGGCTTTAACAATAGGGGAGTTTTTCCCTACACGGTAGAGAGTCATTCTCATAGATAGAGTATCTGGGTCTTTAGCTGCATCTTGAATAAAACGAACAACAGGATCAAAGCTCTCAAATGGGTGATAGAGTAGAACGTCTTGCTTCTCTATAGCTCTAAAGAGGTTTTTGTTCTCTGAAAGTGGTGGTAGAATCTTTGGGCTGTAGGTTGGTAGGGTTAAGTGAGAGAGAGATGTCTCTGTGACAATGTCCCAAAGTGTTCCAAGGTTTAGAGGAATGTTGTAGTAGTATATATCTAGTGGGTCAAGCTCTAGGTGAGTTGTAAGAAAATCAACTAAATCTTCATCTACTCCCTCCATAAGCTCTAATCTAATAAGCATACCACGATTTCGTGTACGTAGCCCCTCCTCCATAATCTCTATAAAGTCATCTGCCTCCTCCTCCTCTATCTCTAGGTCTGCATTGCGTGTTACTCTAAATGGTGTAGATGCAAGTTTTTTCATACCTGCAAAGAGTTCACATGAGAAGTAGTCAACTACATCTTCAATAGGAATGTAGTAGTGGTCAACCTTTAAAAATCTAGGTAAAATCCTTGGAATGCGTATAAGCCCATGTTTAACATTTCCTTCAGAGTCTTCAAGCTTTAGAGCTAAAGCAAAACTAAGGTTATTTAGGTGAGGAAATGGGTGTGTAGCATCAATGGCAATAGGCATAATAACAGGAAATAGTTGCTCAAAAAACTCATTTTCAATGACTGCTTGTTGCTTAGCATTTAGCTCTGTAAAGCTCTTAATAGCAACCTTATGTTCCTTTAGACTCTCCATAATATCTCTAAATGTAGCCTCTAATACTTTTTGTTCTTTATGAATAGTTTTATGAATAGCTTTAAGTTGTTCAGCAGGGGTAAGCTTGTCAATAGCTGTCTCTTGAACACGAGCTTTAAAGAGTGCTTTTAGCCCTGCAACGCGTATCATATAGAACTCATCTAGGTTAGTTCCATAGATAGCAATAAACTTAAGACGCTCTAATGGAGGTAGCTCTCTGTTTTTTGCTTGTGCAAGTACACGAGAGTTGAACTTTAGCCAAGAGAGTTCTCGGTTAAAATATAGGTCAGGAGAGGTTAGGTCTATGCTCATTGATGTCCTTATAATTTTTATTCGCATTATATCATAGGTAGGGTGCGTTTCCCAACGCACCCTACAATTTTTTTATTTTAGCAATTTGGTCACGCAATCGTGCTGCCTCTTCAAACTCCAAATTCTTTGCAGCAGCTAACATCTTAGCCTTTAACTCTTTTATTATCTTTTGACGCTCTGCTTTTGGCATTTTATCTATTTTAGAGCGTTTATTGTAAAGCTCTCTGGCATCTTCAACTTTTAGGTCAGTATCTAGTTTACGCAGAGTGGTTTTTGGTGTAATGCCATGCTTTTTGTTGTAAGCTATCTGCTTTTCGCGTCGTTTTTTAGTAATCTCAATGGTCTCTCTCATAGAGTTAGTCATCTTTTTAGCATACATTAGCACCTTTCCATTAGCATTTCTAGCTGCTCGTCCTGCTGTCTGTATAAGTGAAGTCTTAGAGCGTAAAAAGCCCTCTTTGTCTGCATCTAAAATAGCTACTAGACTAACCTCTGGCAGGTCAAGCCCCTCTCTAAGGAGATTAATCCCTACCAAGACATCAAACTCTCCTAAACGTAAAGAGCGAATAATTTGATTTCGTTCAATAGCATCAAGGTCAGAGTGCATATAGCGTACTTTTAAGCCTAAGTCGTTGTAGTAGGTAGTTAACTCCTCTGCCATTTTTTTAGTAAGTACCGTAATTAAGACTCTTTCACCTCTTTTTATAACAGGTTTCATCTGGTCATATAGATTCTCTACTTGGTAGGTACTATCTATTACCTCAATTTCAGGGTCAAGTAGCCCTGTTGGTCGTACTACTTGCTCTGCTACTACCAAAGAGAGCTCAAGCTCTAAATCATTTGGTGTAGCAGAGACAAAGAGAAAGTAGGGGGCTTTTACGATATACTCATCAAACATTAGTGGTCTGTTATCTAGGGCTGATGGTAGTCTAAAACCATGCTCCACTAAGACCTCTTTTCGGCTTCTATCCCCTGCGTACATTCCTCTAAACTGTGAAAGTGAGACATGAGACTCATCGACAATGCACAAAAAGTCTCGCCCATGCATCGCCTCAAAGTAGTCCATCAAAGAGTAGGGGGTTTCACCCTCTTTTTTGCCTGTAAGGTGTCGAGAGTAGTTCTCAATTCCTTTACACATTCCTGTTGCCTCTATCATCTCTAGGTCAAACTCTACACGCTGTTTGAGTCGGTTGTACTCTAACATTCGGTTTTGCTCTTTGTAGTAGTTGAGTCGCTCTCCTAGCTCTTTTTCTATGCTTTTAACAGCCAAAGCTAATTTCTCTTGAGAGACAATAAACTGATTTGCAGCGTAGATTGTTACCTCTTTGTAGTGTTTCTCTTTTTCGTTTGTTAGAGTGTTAAAGGTGTAAAGCTCCTCTATCTCATCACCAAAAAACTCAACT
>JALWNF010000051.1 GCA_026995985.1 Campylobacteraceae bacterium | reverse complement strand
ATTTCATGGACTTTTGGAAGACCTCATTTATCATCTTCTCTTTTTCAAAATCTATACCATATAAGATAGAACCATTTACATTTGAGCCAGATTTTGTAATGACTTGAGTAGTATAGTATGGTGAGAATTTTAAGTTAGGAAATTGAGTTGATAGCTTGTTTAGTAGAGTATTGTTCGCACTTTGGTGTCCTACAGAGATAAGTGTCATAGGATAGTTCATAACAAAAAGCTTTTTCTTCCACTCTTTCTCCGTTCCATTCATAATGCCCATTGCTAACATAAGTACCATAACACCAGCAGCAACTCCTAAAAAGGCAAGAAGAGATGAGATAAAGATAAAAGGGTTATCTTTATCATACTTTAAGTAGTGTCTTATGACCTTGTTAACAAAGGTGTTGTTTACAGTTGTTGCCATTAGGCTAGAAGTCCTCTCTTTGGTCCACTCTTTCCACAACACTGTTTGTACTTTTTACCTGAACCACAAGGACAAGGCTCATTTCGTTTAGGTTTTTTTTCAATCTCTGTTTTTGCTTCCACTACTTCATTTGTTTTAGCTCTCTCTAGGTCTGCCTCTAACTCATCACGCATCGCTTCAAGTTTAGCTTGTTCTTGGGCAGGGTCTTCAAAGTTAAATTGAACAATTTGAAGTATTTTAACAGCTTCAAATTTAATTCTCTCAATTAAAGACATAAATAGGTTATATGACTCTTTTTTATACTCAGTCAATGGGTCTTTTTGGTTGTAACCTCTAAGACCAATACCTGTCTTCATAACGTCCATCTCATAAAGGTGGTTTCGCCATTGTGGGTCAAGTACTTCTAAGTAGAGCAGACGTTGTATCTCTGAACGCTGTTCTGGAGTAAGAGGAGCCATCTTCTCTTCATAGGTATTTACTAAAATCTCTAAAACTAAATCGTGAATCTCTCTATACTCTTTACCTTTAAATCTCTCTATATCTACTGTTAAATTAAGCTCTTCTCTTAAGATATTGACTAGTTTTTCTAAGTTGAAATCCTCTTGAGATGCACCATCATATATGTCAGATTCAGTTAAAATATGCTCTACATACTCTACTCTGTTCTCTCTAATCTTTGAATCTATATCAAAATTTTTATCAAGGAGTTGATTTCTAAAATTATAGATAACTTTTCTCTGCTCATTAGCAATATCATCATACTCTAAAATATGTTTACGAGACTCATAGTGCATGTTTTCAACTCTCTTTTGAGCCTTCTCTACAGAACGAGTTACAAGTTTAGAGTCAATATACTCTCCCTCTTTAACTCCTATTTTATTCATTATGTTTCTCATCTTATCCCCACCAAATATTCTTAAGAGGTTGTCATCTAAAGAGAGATAAAATTGAGAAACACCTGGGTCACCTTGACGACCTGAACGACCACGTAACTGATTGTCAATACGTCTACTCTCATGACGCTCAGTTCCTATGATATAGAGTCCTCCAAGCTTTTTAACCTCATCATCTATTTTAATATCGACTCCACGACCAGCCATATTTGTAGCTACTGTAACAGCACCTTTTTTACCAGCCTCCATAATAATCTGTGCCTCTTGCTCATGGTTTTTGGCATTTAATACATTATGAGGAATCTTTGATGCTTTGAGACGTTTATGAATCAACTCTGACTTCTCAATAGAAGCAGTACCAATAAGAACAGGTTGCCCCTTCTCATGAAGCTCTTTAACCTTTTTAGCAACAGCATCTAGCTTCTCTTTCTCTGTCTTGTAGATGAGGTCATTTAAATCTTTTCTAGCAATTGGAACATTGGTAGGAATAGAGATAACCTCTAAGTTATAAATCTCTGCAAACTCTGTTGCTTCAGTCTGTGCTGTTCCTGTCATACCTGCTAGTTTTTCATATAGTCTAAAGTAGTTTTGGTAAGTAATCTCTGCTAGAGTTTGTGACTCATCTTGAATCTCTACTCCCTCTTTAGCTTCAATTGCTTGGTGTAGCCCCTCAGAGAAGCGACGACCCTCACTAAGACGACCTGTGAACTCATCGACAATAATAACTTCACCATTACGCACAACATAGTCAACATCTTTTTCAAAAATATAGTGTGCTTTCATCGCTTGGTCTAGGTGGTGAGATAGAGCAGCATTCTCTAGGCTATATAGATTTTCTACACCAAATAAATCTTGTGCCTTTTGAAGACCCTCTTCAGTCATAATTACTTGTCTATTTTTCTCATCAACATAGAAGTCGCCTGTAGTCTTCTCAGGCTCTCCTGGTTTTGTCTCTATCTTCTCACCCTTAACCATTTGTAGGGCAATCTCATTAGCTTTTGCATAGTGGTTAGAGTCTCTTTGAACAGGCCCAGAGATAATAAGTGGTGTTCTTGCCTCATCAATTAAGATAGAGTCAACCTCATCAATAATAGCAAAGTAGTGGTCACGTTGAACTTTCTCTTCGGCACGAGTCTTCATATTGTCACGAAGATAGTCAAAACCATACTCATTGTTAGTTCCATAGGTAATGTCGGCATCATATTGAGCTTTTTTAACACGCTCATCATATATATCATCTGTTAAACACCCAACGCTATACCCCAAGAAGTTATATAGTTTACCCATCTCCTCAGAGTCACGCTTTGCAAGGTAGTCATTGACAGTAACAATATGTACTCCTCGACCTAACATTGCATTAAGCACAACAGGAAGAGTAGCAACAAGTGTTTTACCTTCACCTGTTTTCATCTCTGCAATAGAGTTTTCATGAAGTACCATACCCCCAACAAGTTGTACATCGAAGTGACGCATACCAAGCACACGCTTACTTGCCTCTCTAGTTATAGCAAAGGATTCATTGAGAACATCATCAAGAGTTCTCTCTTTAGCTTGGACAGCTCTTTTTAGTTCATTAAATGCTGATTTTAATTCATCATCAGAGAGATTTTTGTAGTTATCTTCTAGTTTATTAATTTTCTTGGCACGTTTCATGTACCCTTTTACGATTCTGTCGTTTTTAGAACCAAATATTTTTTTTAACATTATTATTATAACCTAGTATTAAAATTCGGATTATTTTATCGAAACTTTGCGTAAATGTTGTTTAGATAAGGTGAGTATATTATAATTCGAATATTATATATATTGAGGATAAAAAATGGATAAAATTAAAATTGGTGTAGTCACCACAAGCGACAGAGCAAGTCAAGGAATCTATGAAGATATTTCAGGGGTAGCTATTATGAATACTATGAAAGAGTATCTACTCAATGAGTGTGAGTATGAGTATAGATGTATACCAGATGAGCAGTCAATTATTGAGAGTACTCTTCTTGAGCTTTCTCATAATTGTGACCTTATAGTTACCACAGGAGGAACAGGGCCAGCTAAAAGAGATGTTACAACAGAAGCAACAGAAAATGTATGTCAAAAACTTCTCCCTGGATTTGGAGAGCAGATGAGAGCAGTGAGTCTACAGTATGTTCCTACAGCCATTTTATCAAGACAGACAGCAGGTATCTGTAATAACTCTCTTATTATTAACCTACCGGGGAAGCCAAAGTCTATTAGAGAGTGTTTAGATGCAGTCTTTCCTGCTGTTCCATACTGTATTGACCTTATTGGTGGAGCATATATGGAAGCCAATGAAGATGTTATAAAAGTCTTTAGACCAAAGAGTAAGTAATGAATATAGAGTTTATAGAGCTAAAGCTCCAAGAGATTTATGCTGAGCTAGAAAAAGAGGTAATGGAGATTCTTATGGATGAGTCTCTTGATAAAAAACAGACCAACTTACGAGTTAAACCTCTAACATCTACTAAGAAGATTTTAGAGAATGCTTTAGAGAGTATTAAGATGGTCGATGAGTTAGCAAAAAAAGATTTGGAGAGTTAAGGTGAATCTACTTCTTTGGCTAGTTATTAATATAGTTTTGATTGTTGGAATTTTTTACTTCTCTTTTCAGGCTCTAAAGAGTAAAAATCCTAAGTATGGGTATCCTATTGCTGGATTAGTTATTTTAATGATTGGTATGTTATTTCTTTAAATCCACAATTTTTAGTCAAAATAGTATCAACATAATCACACATCAAGTGTGCTTTTGATATATTTTTAATACTATAAAAGGATTTATATAATGAAATATTTTTTATCATTTTTGGCTTTAAGTTTAGCACTTAATGCTGATATAGTTCTTCCAGATACATTTACAACTAATTTTGAACAGACCATTATCAATGAAAAAGGAAAGGTCATTAAGTATGAGGGCAAAGTACTCTTTAAAAATATTAAAGAGATTCTCTCTACTCCAGAGGGTGGAGATGAGACCTATACACGAAGTCTATTTAAATGGTCTTATACTGCTCCTACTCAAAAAGAGGTCTGTACTAATGGAGTTGAGTTAACCGTAATTGACCATGATTTAGAACAGGTCTCCCACTATCTTATAGATGAGGGAGTAGACCTTGAACAGGTTTTGAAATTGGCACAGCCATTAACTAAAACTGACTATAAGGCTACATATAAAGATATTGAGTATTTGATTACTATGGATAAGAATCAACATCTTAAAAAGATTGTATATGTAGATGCTTTAGACAATAAAGTAAAAATAATATTTAATAATATGATTTATAACAGTTTAGTTAAAGAGCAAGAGTTAGAGTGTCAGACTCCTTCTGGATATGATGTTATAGAGGGGTGATATTTGGAGGAGCTATTTTATAAGCTAGGAATGAGTAGTGAAATGACAATGATTGCAGTTGGTATTTTTCTTCTAATAACTCTACTTATTTCGACTATTATTATTCTCTTTATTGGTAGAATTCATCGACTTGAAGCTATTTTAGAACAAGCAAAAGCAATTGATAATGCAAAAGAGGAGCGTTTGAGTGAGTTTTATGAAGCATTTCAAGAGGAGCGTAAAAAAACAACTAAACTAGAGAGGGAACTAGAGGAGTTCTCTAAAACCAAAGAGAGACTAAAAGAGGCTAATGCTAAAGTAGAAGAGTTAAAAGAGCGTCTTTTTAAAGAGAGAGAAGAGCATTTAAAGGCACTTCATCAAGAGAAATCAGCACTAGAGCAACTTAATGTTCATTATGAACTTTTAGAAGAGAACTACTTAAAGCAAGAGAATGGGTATAATCTACTCCAAAAGCGTAATGAAGATTTGGTTGAAGAGAATAATAGATTAAATTTAACTTTAAGAGAAACTCAAATACAGATGGAGGAGCAAGAGAAACAGACTCAAGAGAAGCTTAAGATGCTAGAAGAGCATAGAAGTGAGTTAAAAGAGGAGTTTGCTCAACTTGCTTCGAGGATATTTGAGAGTAATTCAAAAGATTTTTCAAAACTTAGTCAAGAGAGTCTCTCCTCTATTATAAAACCTATGGAGTCTCAACTTTCAGAGTTTAAACAGCAGATAAATAGACTATATAGTGATGAGTCAAAAGAGCGTGCTATGCTTAAGCAAGAGATTATGTCGCTAAAAGAGTTAAACCAACAGATAAGTCAAGATGCTATCAACCTTACCAATGCCCTAAAAGGAGAGAAGAAACAGCAAGGTATTTGGGGTGAGATGATTTTAGAGAAGGTCTTAGAGTCATCTGGTCTGAGAAAAGGCATAGAGTATACTAGGGAAGTTCCTTTAAAAAATGATGATGGCAAGACCTATCGTCCTGATGTTTTGGTTCATCTACCTGACAAGCGAGACCTAATTATAGATGCTAAAACATCGCTCAATGCCTATGAAAAGTATATCTCAGCTGATAGTGACAAGATGAAAGAGATACACCTTAATGAACATATAAATTCTATGCGTAAGCATATTAAAGATTTGGCTTCTAAAAATTATGAGAAGCTTTTAGGAATTAATACTTTAGATTTTATCTTTATGTTTGTCCCTATTGAGGGGGCATTGGCTCTAGCTTTAGAGAAAGACTCCTCTTTATATGATGATGCATTTAAAAAACAGATTCTTTTAGTTGGGCCAACCACTCTACTTATTGCTATGAGAGCCATTGAAAATGTTTGGAAGTACGAAAAGCAGAATCAAAATGCAAAAGAGATTGCAAGACGTGCAGGTGCTTTATATGATAAGTTTGTAAGTTTTTCAGAAGATATGGTTAAACTCTCAAAGCAGTTTGAGACTCTTCAAAATAGTTTTGAATCAGCAAAAAAACGTCTAAGTGAGGGAAGAGGAAATATTGTAAGGCAAGTTGAACAACTTAAAGAGATGGGAGCAAAGACATCTAAAAGTATTCCAAAGGAGATATAGATTTTAAAAGAGTCCATAAAGCTTTTTTTACTAACTAGATTTTTTATCTAGTAGTAGAGAGTTTAGCCAGTTGTTATTTGATTTATTTTTAATAACCTCATAGGTAATGCCACCTTTATGCTCTTCCATATATTTATAAGCCTCTTCAGTTATAAAAAAACCTGACATGATATAGTGTAAAGATAGATTATAGTTTTCAAAAATAGGATTATCTTTTTTAAATTGGTCACGTTGGGCTTGAAAACTCTTTAACTCTTCAACTGAAATGTTCGATTGGCTATCACAACAATGTATAAGAAGAATCTGTCTTTTACGCTTTGCTACAAATGTAATATCTCTATTTTTATAGTGCCAAATAGTATAGCCCTGTTTTGCATAGTAGTTTTTAACATACTCCTCATAGTTACTATTATCCTCTTTAAAAATTCTATTTTGACTTTTATCAATAATATTCTTGTTAAGATTAAATAGTTTTTTTAGGAATATAGACACAGTTAACTC
>JALWNF010000050.1 GCA_026995985.1 Campylobacteraceae bacterium | reverse complement strand
CTCATCTCTCACTAAAGCTTCGACTATCGTCTCAGTTCTAGTTTAAAAATGAAAATAAGTTTAAACCTATTTCAGAGAATCACTTATATTATCTCTAATTAAGTCTTCTCTTTTATCGTGTTTTCTATTTAAAAAAACATCAAAAAAAAACTCAAATAGACGTCTGTTTTGTTCTCTTATATTTAGTTGTTAAAGACCACTTAAAAACTCTAGGAACTCTCTTGACTTAAACTATTAAGTCGTACCCTTTGTTCTTGGACGCGTATTATAGGAGATTTTCTTTTGCTTGTCAAGAGTTTTATGAAATTTATTAAAAAAAATTCAAATTTAATGTTACAAAACAATTCACTTACTATTTATTAGTCTTTTTGTGTATCTCTTTGATAATACCTTTTAAATCTTTATTTTCCATATTAATAACAATATCAGCAACTTTTCTATAAGCCTTCTCTCTCTCTTTATATAACTTCTTTGCTTTTTTAGGCTCTGAAAAGAGTGGACGTTTTTTTAATTTTGCCTTTGAGTTCTCTGCTGTAGAGAGACGATTATATATCCAATCAAATGAAGCATCTAAAAAGACCACTGTTCCTAACTTTTTTAGATTCTTTACTTTATAAAATCCACCACCACAAGAGATAAGTGTATTGTTAACTGATTTTTCAATCCAATTAGCACACTCCTGCTCTAAAGTACGAAAATACTCTTCCCCCTCCTTTTCAAAGATAGTCTTAATTTTTCTATTTTCCTTAGATTCAATTAAGTCATCTGTATCTATATTGAAGCATTTATATTTTTTAGCATAGGCTCTTGCTGTTGTTCCCTTACCTACACCCATAAAACCTATGAGAATAATATTTTTTTTCATCTTTTGCCTTTTTTATGCTTAATTTAGTAGATTATACTAAATTTTTACTACAGACTTTCGATATTTCCAATAACTCTTCCTAAAATTTTAACTTCGTTTGGTGTAATTATCTCTGAACTATAAGCCTTATTATCTGATATTAACTCTATCATTCCATCAGCACGTTGTCTAATACGCTTTATAAAGAGTCCTGCTGTAGTAGAGGCTACAAAGATACCATCTTTATTAATATTAGTCTGCTCTCTATCAATAAATACAATTGAGCCATCTTGAAGTGTAGGCTCCATCGACTCACCATCAACATTAATAGCATCTAAAACTCTATTTGATGATGGAGCAATGCTATTCATCAATGTTTTATCTATAGAGAGAACCTCATAATTCTCATCAAAGTTAAATGCTCCACCACCTGCACTTGCTCTTACATCTGAAAAATAGTGTATTTGAAAAAATTTATCTGTCTCTTCAGCTAACATATCAATAGCTTGGTCAAAAAAGAGCCAATTTATACTTATCTTCTTATTTGCACAATACTCAAGTATCTCTTTAAAAGGAATAGAGTTTCTCTTTTTCATGGTAGCAAAGGTTGTTTGAGGAATAGCTAATGCATTAGCTACATCTTTGTCAAAAACCTTTTTACCTTTTTTCTCTAAAGCAATTATCTCTTTTATCTTTTTTATTATCTTTTTTAAATCATACATCTTCTAACCTTTTTTTGTTTTTTGTCAGATTATATTACAATTTGACATATTTATAACTTAATCAAGAAAAAAAGATTATAATTTTATATTATTTGAAATAAAAAGGATTTTAAATGAATGCAAAAACGAATAAAAAAATACTAAATGAAGCAATAAGTAGTGGGTGTAAAACAGTTGCAGAGTTGGCACTCTATCTAAAAAAGATACGTACCAATACTATTTACAGAAAAGATTAATCTATAAGAAGTATCTTAACTCTGTCTCCTACAGCTTTAGGTTCATCATCTTCAGAGGTTATCAAAAGAGCTGTTGAGCCTAACATATTTGTCAAAATTGCAGAAGTTCCTGACTTCTTACCATCAAAATCCACAAAATATTTCCCATCTTCTAAACTATAGTGACACGCTGTAAACTCTGCCTTTTTAATATGCTTATTAAAAGGTGAACGCAGAGTCGCCTCAACAATATGTAAAGGAGATGGAGCATTTTGTAATTTAGCAATTAAAGGAACGACATATATCAAAGCTGTCACAGTTGAAGAGTAGGCAAAACCTGGCAATCCTACAATAAATTTATCACCTTTTTGTGCCACCATAATATGTTGCCCAGGTTTTATGCGAACCCCTTTAAAGAGAACTTCACACCCAAGCTCAACAATAACATCTTTAACAAAATCAAAATCTCCAACACTAACACCTCCTGTAGTTACCACAATATCACTCTGTTCAAGTGCAGAGGCAACATTTTTTAAGATACTCTCTTTATCATCAGCAATACACCCCAACTGCATTGGTTCACCACCATACTTTTTGACCAACGCCTCTAAAATATAGTTATTTGAACTTCGTATCTGTGCATCTGAAGTTTGCATTTCACCCAGCTCTAACAACTCTGAACCTGTTGAGAGAATAGAGACTCTAGGCTTCTCATAGACCAAAGGAGAGACAACATTTAAACTTGCCATAACACCAATATCTGCAAAGTCTATCTTTGTTCCCTTTTCTATAAGCTTCTCTCCCTTTTCATAGTTTTCACCCACAGCTCTAACAGAGAAACCATAAGGAACTTCCTCATCAATAACAATCTCTTCACCCTCAACCGTTACATTTTCAATAGGAATGAGCGTATCAGAGCCTTTTGGCATAAGTGAACCTGTAAATGTCTTAATACACTGCCCACCAATCACCTCATCGTCTAAATCAGCCCCTGCTGGGTTGATACTAGAGATTTTTAACCGTTTTAGGGGTTGGTCTTCATGTTTGATAGCATACCCATCCATTGCAGAGGTAGGAAACTCTGGAGAGTTGTGGTCTGCAACAATATCTTGGGCTAAAATATACCCTAAAGTATTGGTTAGATATTTTTTAGATTTTTTATAGTTTCTAATCTCTATATCATTAAGAATTTCCATTGATTTGTCGAAGTGCATAAATGCCATTCTATTTTTTTCCTTTTTATATATTATAAACCTACGCCAATAACCCACTACCACTCATAGGGGTACTTCTATCCTCTGCATAGATTCGTTTTCCATCTTTAACATCATACTTCCAAATTGGAGCATTTGCCTTAAAGTCCTCTACAAACTCATCAATAAGCTCTAAAGCTACTCGTCGTTTAGGAGAGAATACAGCAGAGATATATGAAGAGGTATGCACAGGTACATCTCCAATAGCATGAGCCATCTTTACCTTTGCCCCTAACTCTTCAGCTCTTTTTACCCAACTTTGAAACCACTGCTCCAAAATTGGCTCATATATATCAAAACTTAACGCTTCAATCCCATCTTCAGCACGAATAGTTCCTACAAATGGAATATATGCTCCATAGTTAGAGTTTCTCTCCTCATTTAACCATTTTGAAAAGATAACCTCTACATCAAGTGGTCCATGATATAGCTCCATCTTAACCCCCACACACAGGAGGAAGTATTGAAATTTTATCTCCTGATTTTAATACTATGCTTAAATCTGATACCATTTGGTCATTAACTGCTACAGCACATTTCTCTAACCATGGAGCAATAGTCTCAATATTTTGTAGTTGAGTTGCTACATCTGCTAATGTTTTTGCCTCTAGTTCTAATACCTCTTGCGATATTGGTCCTAGAAATTCTACTTTTACCACGCACTCTTCCTTTTTTAACATTAATACACGTTAGGTGATTATAAAAGTTGTTTGATATAATCATGCTTAATTTTTTTATGAAAGAGATGAACTGTGAAATTTGGCTCAATTAGCTACCTTAATCTACTCCCATTTCAAGTCTTTTTAAAACGCTATCTTCCTGATTCTGGTCTAAAAAAAGGGTTAGCTTATCGAAGAGATGTTCCAAGCCAAATCAATAAAGCTCTACATAAACGCCAAATTGATGCAGGGTTTATCTCTAGCATAGAGTCAAAAAAATATAACTGTACCAACTTAGGAATTATTGCTCATCAAGCTGTCTACTCTGTATTTGTCTTAGAGGGAGAGAACAAAAAAGACCATGAGTCTGCCTCATCTAATCGTTTAGCAAAAGTTTTAAACTTACAAGGAGAGGTTCTTATTGGTGACAAAGCACTTGTCTACTACCTAAATGGTGGTAAAGGCATAGATTTAGCCACCCAATGGTACAAAGAGACTAACCTACCTTTTGTATTTGCACGTCTATGCTACACTTGCCATGGTAAAACTGTAGAAAAAATCGCAAAAAAGTTCAGTAAACAACCAATAAAAATACCCCAATACATTTTAAAACATGAAGCCAAAAAAAGAGGTATAACTTCAAAGCAACTACAATGGTATTTAAAGCACATTGAGTATAATATGTGTCATAAAGCTAAAAAATCTTTAAGACTATTTTTAAAAAAGAGTAATAAGTTATGAAAATTGCTATTGTAAAACTCTCTGCTATGGGAGATATTATTCATGCTATGGTTGCCCTACAGTTTATAAAAAGAGCTAGACCAGATATTCAAATAGATTGGATAGTTGAAGAGGGGTTTAAACAAGTACTAGATAATAACCCCCATATTGACAATATTTTGACTATCAACCTAAAAAGTATTAAAAAAAATAAAATATCACTTTTTTCAGAAGTAAAAAAGATAAAATCTTATGCCAAAAATAACTACGATTTAGTTATTGATGCACAAGGACTTTTAAAGTCTGCTATTACAGCTAAACTACTAGGAAAGAGTATTGCAGGTTTTTCAAAAAATTCTATTAGAGAGAGAGTTGCTTCTTACTTTTATAATTATAAAATAGATATAGACTATAATGAGAATACTATTGATAGAAATGTTAAAGTAATTGGAAATCCTTTAAATATAGAGATTACACCTCAAATGATTATAGACAAAGAGCCATTTTTGTTCTATAGAGATGAAGATAAAGCATTAGAAGAGTATCTATCTAAAGATAAGAAGAATATTATTTTTATTATTGGTTCAACATGGGAGAGCAGAAACTATCCAAAGGAGAAGTTTGTAGAGGTAGCTAACCATCTAAAGGAGAATGTTCTAATAGCATGGGGTACAAAAGAGGAGAGAGATAGAGCTAAATGGATAGAGAAGAGGTCTAACTATGCAAAAGCTCTTCCAAAAACAGATTTAAATACCTTAAAATCACTAATAGCAAAATCTGATTTATTGATAGGAAATGATACAGGACCTACCCATATGGCATGGGGGCTAAATATACCCTCTATTACTATCTTTGGACCTACTCCTGTAAATCGTGTCTATCAAACACCTATCAATAAAACTATTAAATCAAAAAGCAAAGTTAACCACTATAAGCTTGATAAAAATGACTTCTCTATTCAAAAAATTCCATCTCATAAGGTTATTCTTATGGCTAAAGAGATACTAAATGGTTGACTACATATATCTTGGACTATATAAATTTTTTGGCTTTATCTTAAGAGTATTGCCTAGAGATATTATGATAAAACTTATGAGAGCTATCTCTTGGTTTGCCTATAGTGTAAGTAAAAAACATCAAAAGATTATTCATACAAATTTAGATATTGCATTTAACAAAAGCCTTACTCAAAAAGAGAAAAAAGATTATGGAGTCTCTGCTTTTATGAATCTGCTCGATACTACGCTAGGGATTATTCAACGTAGCAAAATGAGTAAAGATGATATTATTAAAAATGTCACTTTTGAAGGTGAAGAGATAGTCAAAAAATATCAAGATGCAGGTAAAAAGATTATATTTATTACAGGTCATCAAGGAAATTGGGAGCTTCTCTCACAAGCCATTGCCATTAAATTTAACCTAACTCTTGTAGGTGTAGGACGAAAGCTAGACTCTGAGTTAATGGATAAAATCTTAAAAAAGAATCGTGAACAGTTTAATGTAGAGATGGTTTACAAAAAAGGGGCAATGAAAGGGTGCATAAAAGCATTAGGACAAAATAAAGCTGTAGGTATATTGGTTGACCAAGCTATTCGTCCTAAGCACTCCATAGAGGTAAACTTCTTTAACCACCCTGCTACTCATACCCCTTTAGCCTCTATTTTATCGCGAAAATTTGCTATAGATTTAATCCCTGCTTTTATCTCTACTGATGATTATAAGAATTATCATATCAAGATTTATGAACCAATTAAGACCATAAAAACAGATAATCAAGAGGAGGATTTAGCTAAACTAACACAACTACAAGCTAATGCCATGCAAAGAGCCATAGAATCTCACCCTAAAGAGTGGTTCTGGATGCATAAGAGGTGGAAAAATACTAAGGAAAACATCTATGAATAAAACAGTACTAACCTATGGGACATTTGATATGTTTCATATTGGTCACTTAAGGCTCTTAAAACGTCTAAAGTCACTAGGAGATAGACTCATTGTAGCTGTCTCTACTGATGAGTTTAATGAGATAAAAGGCAAAAAGACCATTATTCCTTATGAGCAACGGGCTGAAATTGTTGAGTCCATAAGATATGTAGATATGGTAATTCCTGAAAATAGTTGGGAGCAAAAAGTTACAGATATTAAAAAGTATAATGTAGATATTTTTGCTATGGGTCATGATTGGGAAGGAAAGTTTGATGAGCTTAAGGAGTATTGTGAGGTAGTCTATCTACCAAGAACAGAAGGTATCTCAACCACAGCACTCAAAGAGCAACTCAAACAGATATCTAAAATCAATATTGATGATATTAACAAAGCTTTTGAGATACTACAACGAATAAAGAGAGACTTTGAATAATAATGAAAATATACTTCTACGTAGCCTAC
>JALWNF010000049.1 GCA_026995985.1 Campylobacteraceae bacterium | reverse complement strand
GCAAATGATGATGCAGGGGTTGATTTTGATGAGTTTATGGTTAGCTCTGCAAAAATCTCTGCAAATTTTATTTTAGATATGGTTGAGAGTATATAGGAAGTAAGATTGAATAGAGCAGTAGAACCCCAATTAAACATCTCAAAAAAACTCCTACGTGTTGCAGGAAAGACAAATGTCAACTTTAAGTTAATAGGAGAGGGCGACAAGGTCTTAGTAGGGCTAAGTGGAGGAAAAGACTCTCTAGCACTTATTCATATATTAAAATATATGCAACGCCATGCACCATTTAAGTTTGAGTTTGAAGCTTGTACCATTAACTATGGTATGCCAGAGGAGAACTATGCTCATTTGGTTGAGCATTGCAAAAAATATAATATAAAACATACTGTTTACAATACAAATATTTATGAAATCTCAAATGAGACAATTCGAGAAAACTCCTCTTTTTGTTCTTACTTTTCAAGAATGAGAAGAGGGGCTTTGTATACCTTTGCCCAAGAGAATGGCTTTACCAAAGTAGCACTAGGACACCACTTTGATGATGCTGTAGAGAGCTTCTTTATGAATATGTTCTACAATGGAACTATGAGAGCTATGGCTCCTATCTACAAAACAGAGAGAGGGTTTCACCTTATTCGTCCACTTATAGAGGCAAGAGAGAAGCAACTTAGAGCCTTTGCTAGAGAGAACAATCTTCAAACTATTGGAGATGAGGCTTGTCCTGCTATGTTAAAAGATGTAAAGATGCCTCATGCAAGAGCCTCTACAAAGTTGTGGTTGGAGGGGTTAGAGAGAGATAACCCTAGGGTCTTTAAGATGATAAGAGCGTCGTTTAAACATATTCACGATGACACCTTTTTAGACCCTAAGCGTTGGGTTAGAGATGATTTTAAAAATATAAAGGAATAAAATGCCAAATCAAGAAGAACCAAAATTAAAAAAGGTTATCAATGCTGCCGATGGATTAAGCTTAGGTATCTCTATGGTAGTTGCTGTACTGCTTGGGGTAGGGCTTGGTATACTTATGAAAAACCTATTTAACATACCTTGGCTCTTTTGGTTAGGAGTCTTTTGGGGTGTTGCAGGTGCTATTTTAAATGTCTATAAAGCTTATGCAAAACAGAAAAAGTCTTTAGATGAGTTAGCAAATGACCCACGCTATCGTCACAAGAGATATGATGATGCAGATGATGAGGATGATAAATATTAATGAAAGAGATAGTTGTTGTTTTACTCTTTATTGATTTGATTATTGCTCTGTTAATCTATTTTCTTGGAGCAGAGTATTGGTTGGTTAACTCTCAAGTTGCTTTTATCTCTTCTTCTCTTGTTATGTTGGGTTCTATGCAATCTTACAAGAGTATGGTAAAAGGTCGTTTAGGTGTAGGGGCTACTCCTGATGATGAACGTGATACAATAGATAAGCTTGAAGACCCTTATGACCTATTTGATGATGAACTTAAAAAAGAGGAAGAAGAGGAGAAAACACTACAAGAGATTGTAAAAGAGGAGAGAGCAAATCTAAAGAAAAACCGTCGCTCCATACTTCAAACTACAAAAGATGCAAAAGCATCTTTCTCTTTTTATCGTTTAGGGGCTTATGCTCTATTGGTTTTTGGATTTTTTTATCTAAATAGCAATCATTTTTTAAAGCTTATGCCATATTTAATTTTTTTAACTCTTCCTATGTTTATTATAATAGTTATGTTAATAAAGCAATCCAAATAGAAATTATCTAACCTTGATTGACATAGACTAAAAGTTTTTGATATACTTTCATTAATATTTAATATTTATATTGACAAGGAAAGAGAATGGCAAAAAGTTTATATGAAACTTTAGGTTTAAATGATAATGCAAGTGCAGATGAGATAAAAAAAGCATATAGAAAATTAGCTCGTAAATACCACCCTGATGTAAATAAAGATGCAGAGGCTGTAGAGAAGTTTAAAGAGATTAATGCAGCGTACGAAGTTCTTTCAGATAAGAAGAAGAAAGAAGAGTATGATATGTATGGTGACCAGATTTTTGGAGGACAGAACTTCCATGATTTTGCTCAAAGTCATGCTAGTAATATCGATTTAGATGAACTACTTAGAAATATTTTTGGAGGTGGTGCAGGATTTGGTGGTGGTTTTGGTAGCACGGCTCATAGTAGAGGAGCAGTAGACCTTGACCAAAGAACTACTATTACTATTCCATTTGCTGTTTCTGTAATGGGTGGTAAACATCATATATCTATAAACAGTGAAGATTTTGATATTAAAATTCCAGCAGGTATTAAAAGTGGTGAGACCTTAAGAGTTAGAGGCAAAGGCAATACAGGAATAGGTGGAAAACGGGGAGATTTACTTATAAAGGTAGAGGTAGCTCCTTCACCTACATTTGAAAGAAAAGATAATGACCTTTATGCTACTTTAGATGTACCTTTACGTGAGGCACTATTTGGAGGAAAGGTTACATTTGAGAGTACTATTCATGGAAAGATTACTATTAAAGTACCTCAAAATACTAAAAATGGACAGAAGTTTAGAGTTAGAGGAAAAGGTGTTATTGACCGAAAAACAGCACTTTATGGAAATCTATACTTAACAGCTAATATAGTATTGCCTAAAGTAGAAGAGCTAGATGGTGAGTTAGTAAAGATGTTAAAAGAGAAACTTCCATCTGGAGAAACTAGTTCAAAGGAGTAGATAATGCATAGTTACGATGAGCCTGTTTATCTTATATCGGTAGTATCAAGTATGTTAGATATTCATCCACAGACACTAAGACAGTATGAAAAAGAGGGGTTAATAGAGCCTTCAAGAACACAAGGACGTATGAGACTCTACTCTCAAAGAGATATTGACAAGATTAAATTTGTATTACAGTTAACTCGCAAAATGGGTATTAACCTTGCAGGAGTAGATGTTATCTTAAAGCTCAAAGAGCAGATGGATATTATGAGTAATGAGATAAAAGAGCTTCGTGAAGAGTTAGCTAAAGTCAATAGAAATGGCTCTGTTCCTATACATAAAGCTATTGTTACAACTGGAAGTTATGATGTTATAATTTTTGAAGATTAAATAGGGTCGTAATTTTCTCGACCACTATTTAGTTACAAGAAGTAAAATAAATCCTCCTCGATTAACATAAACACGTTTTGTTCGCCCTTTATATAGAGTGAATGCTCTTTTGGCATCTTTAAGATTTTCTATCTTTATATCTTCAATTTGAATTAATATATCACCAGCCATAAAACCACTTATATCTGCTTGGCTATTTTCTAAAACACCCTCTATAAAGACACCTGTAGTATCATAAGGAATATTAAACTCCTTTTTTATTTTTCCTGTTAATTCACTAAGTCTTAGACCATCAGTCTCAATATAGTTTCCAGATAGTGTTCTTGAATTATCAAGGCTATTTAGTGTGAGTGTTTTTGTTAACTCTCTTTTATCTCTTTCGATACCAATAGTAATGACATCATTTGGGTTTAATGCAGTAATAATACGCTGTAGTTCACTTGGATTCTTGACATCTTTGCCATTAACCGAAAAGATTAAATCACCACGTTGTATTTTTGCTTTTTGTGCAGGAGAGCCTTCTTGGACATCTGTAACAATAGCACCATTTTGTCGCACATAGAGCTTTTTAAGAGGTTCAGTTATTTTAGAGATATTAACTCCCATATATCCACGGTTAACTCTTCCATCTTTAATTAGTTTTGAGACAACATTTCTAACCATATCTATAGGAATACTAAATCCTATTCCATGATTTCCCCCTGTTTGAGATATAATAGCTGCATTAATACCAATTAAGGCTCCACGAGAGTCAATTAATGCACCACCAGAGTTTCCAGGGTTAATAGATGCATCAGTCTGAATAAAGTGCTCATACCTATTGATACCTACATGGTCTTTGTTGAGTGCAGATATAATCCCTTGTGTAACTGTCTCTCCCACACCAAAAGGGTTACCTATAGCAAAGACAATATCACCTAGTTCTAAATCTTCAATATGACCTAATTTTATAGGCTTTAAATTTTTTGCATCAATCTTAATAACTGCTAAGTCGCTATCTTTATCTGTTCCAACCACTTTTGCTGTATAGACTTTATCAGAGCCATTAATAGTAACTGAAATTTCATCTGCATCTGCAATAACATGATTATTAGTTACAATATATCCATCTTTTGAAACAATTACTCCAGAACCCAAAGCATTATCACGCTTTTGTGGTGTTTGTTGAGGAAGATTTCTATGTCCAAAAAACTCTTGAAAGAATGGGTCATTATAAAGAGCATTTTGTTGTTTTGATACAATAGTCTTAGTTGCAATATTTACAACAGATTTCATAGCATCTTTAATTGCACTATTAAAAGATAAAATCTCATTTTTGCCATTAGGTAGTCTATGTTTAGGATTTTTAGGAGCATTCTCAAACTTAATATTATTTGCTAAAATAGATACTGAAAGCATAAAAGAGAGTAGTAAGATTTTTTTATTCATATGTAGCCTTTTTTATTTATATTATTGAAAGGGTCATTAATAAGATTAGAAAGTAAAAGGAGGGAGAAAAGGAGTTTAATTTAATTTTTATTAATGACCACGATATCTAAGAAAAGCAAAGGAGAAAAATCTCTCTTAGATATATCTTTCATGACGCTATTATAAAATATTTAGATAAACCAATAGAAAACAGAAGGTTAACCTTTTGTTAACAAAATAGATTAGTTACTTATATTGTGGAGTTTAATAGCTTTTTCTAAATCTTCAATTGTATCGATTCCAAAGCTTTTTGTCTCAACTTTTACCATTGCAATTTTATAGTCATAGTATAAAGCACGTAACTGCTCTAATTTTTCAATATCTTCAATAGGAGCAGGTTTTAGTTTGCAAAAGGTCTCTAGCGATTTTTTAGTAAAACCATAAATTCCTAAGTGTCCTTTGTAGTCGTTGAAGTGGTGGTCACGAGGGTGAGGGATTTTAGAGCGTGAGAAGTAGAGGGCTAACTCATTGCTACTTGTTACCACCTTAACAATATTTGGGTCATCAGCTTCTGGATTACTCATTATCTTATAACAAGAGTTCATCATAATAGATTCATTGTCTCTATTCTTAACTGTTAAATCAAAAACAGCTTTGACTACCTCCTCCTCTATAAATGGCTCATCTCCTTGAACATTTACTATAACTTCACTATCAGGTAGTCCAAGCTTTTGAGATGCTTCAAAGACTCTGTCTGTTCCAGAGTTGTGAGCAGATAAGGTCATAATGGCTTCTATGTTGTATCTTTTTGCTATATCTACTACATCTTGTGAATCAGTAGCAATGGCAACTCTATCTATCTTGCTAACAGCTTGAGCTGTTCTTACAACCATAGGTACTCCACCAACATCTGCTAAGACTTTATTTGGAAAACGAGAAGAGCCAATACGTGCAGGAATAATAATCATCTATATACTCACTTTTAAACTTTTGGGTTATTTTATCATATATCATGTTATAATCTTCTCTTTAATTTTTAGGAGTTCTATATATGGAAATAATATTGATTTTAGTTGGTATTTTTATTGGAATACTTGCTGGTTTTTTTGGTATTGGAGGAGGAATAATTTTAATTCCAATCCTTATGTTATTAGGAATAGATATTAAAACAGCTATTGGTATCTCTATTATTCAGATGGTATTCTCTTCACTCTATGGTTCATATCTTAACTACAAAAAAGGGTCACTAATTTTAGGTGAAGGAGTGTGGGTAGGTATTGGTGGTTTTATAGGAGGAGCTATAGGTGCTTACACTTCAAATTTAGTGCCAGAGAGAGTTTTACAACTTCTCTTTTTAGGAGTAGTTTTATTTGCTCTATATAATATTTTTACCGCTAAAGCCTCAAAAGGTGAAGAGGTAAAAACATTGAGTTATATAGTTCTTTTTATTGTGGGTCTTATTATTGGTATCTTTGCTATCTCACTTGGGGTTGGTGGCTCAATTTTGTTAACACCTATCTTAGCAGGGTTTCTACACTATCCAATTAAAAAAGCAGTATCAGCAGGACTCTTTTTTGTTGCCTTCTCATCAGTTGCAGGTCTCATTACAAAACTCTCAACAGGGACTATAGATTTAGAAAAAGGCATCTATGTAGCTGTAGCTTCACTTCTAGGGGTTTACATTGGAATATGGTTAAAAGAGCATGTTCACGACAGACACCATAAACTCTATCTGCTTATTATGTATTTGGTAGCAACCTTAATTTTAATTAAAAAAATGTTTATAGGATAGATAATATATATGAAAAATCAAAAAATCAAAGTTTTTGGGGCAAGAGAGAATAACTTAAAAGATATAAACTTAACCATTCCCAAAAATCAACTTATAGTCATTACAGGTATCTCAGGTAGTGGAAAGTCAACTTTAGCCTTTTCGACACTCTATGCAGAGGGTCAGCGACGCTATATTGAGTCACTCTCCTCTTATGCTCGTCAGTTTTTAGGGCGTGTAGGAAAACCAGATGTAGACAAGATAGAGGGGCTAACCCCTGCTATTGCCATTGACCAAAAGACCACCTCTAAAAACCCTCGCTCAACAGTTGGAACAATTACAGAGATTTATGACTACCTACGACTACTCTTTGCTAGAGTTGGAAAACAGCACTGTCACAAGTGTGGAAAGCCCATCTCATCTATGTCAGCTTCAGATATTATTGAAGAAGTTCTAAAGCTTCCAAATGGAGCAAAACTAGTTATTTTGGCCCCTTTAGTCAAAGAGAAAAAGGGAACATTTGCAGATATGATTGAGTCTCTTCGCCACAAGGGGTATGTTCGAGCCATGATAGATG
>JALWNF010000048.1 GCA_026995985.1 Campylobacteraceae bacterium | reverse complement strand
ATCTAAAATTTTACCACGCACTAGATAGACCATCAAGATAGGTACAAGAGTTATAGAGAGTATAGCCCCTGTAACCATAGCAAAGGTTTTTGTATAGGCTAGTGGTTTAAACAATGCCCCCTCTTGATCCGAAAGTGCAAAGATAGGTAAAAATGAGATAACAATAAGCATTAGAGCAAAAAAGATAGGTCGCCCCACCTCTTTAGATGCACTTAAAATAACTCTAATTCTCACCTCTCCTTTTAGATTCTCTCCTCCATTGGCTTGAAGTTTTTTATGGACATTCTCAACCATAACTATAGAGGCATCTATCATCGCCCCAATAGCAATGGCAACTCCCCCAAGTGACATAATATTTGACTCAATCCCTGCAAACTTCATCCATAAAAAGGTAATAGCAATGGTCAATGGAAGAGTCAAAATAATTACTAAAGCAGAGCGAAAATGTAGTAAAAAGATTAAAACAATAAAGAGAACCACAATAGACTCTTCGGCTAAAGTGTGAGTTAGAGTATTAATCGCTTTGGTAATTAAGTCGCTTCTATCATAAGTGGTTATAATCTCAACACCGTCAACTTTTATCTCTTTTAGTTTTGCTTTTATCTGTTGAATAACATCGTAGGCATTCTCTTTGTATCGAACAATTACAACTCCACCAACAACCTCACCTTGACCATTTAAATCTACCATTCCACGACGATAAGAGGGAACTAAATCTATTACAGCTATATCAGAAATTTTAAGTGGAACTCCATTGCGTGTTTTAATGACAATATCCCCTAAATCTTCTGGGGTTTTAGCATAACCAATAGCCTGAATAATATTCTCATACCCATTCTCTAAGACAATCCGACCTCCACGCTCTTCATTGTTGGACTTAATAGCTCCTATAACATCTTGTATACTCAACTCATGCTCTACCAACTTCTCCTCATTAACAGTTACCTGATAGTTTCTCTCAAAACCACCAACTGTTGCTACCTCTGAGATGCCATTAATGCCTAAAAGAGCATATTTGTAGTAGTACTCCTGCAAATCATAAAGCTCTGCAAGGTCTTTACTCTTGGAGGTTAAAGCATACTCATAGACCCACCCAATACCTGTGGCATCTGGTCCTAGTTTAACTTGTGCTGTTTTGGGAAAAGTGGGTAGAAGCTCATTAATCTTCTCTGCTACTCTATCACGAGAAAAATATATATCTTCTCCCTCTTCAAAGATAACATAGACCAGAGCATTCTCAAAAGAGGAGAATGCACGAACTGTTTTTGCCCCTGCAACGCTCATTAGAGCATTTGTAAGTGGGTAGATAATCTGCTCTTCTATTAGCTGAGGAGACTGCCCCTGCCACTTAACAGAGACAATAATTTGAGGAGGAGTCAAATCGGGCAGTGCATCAAGTGGAGTCTTTTTAATAGCCCAAAATGAGCCAAGCAAAAGCAGTATGGTCATCGCCACAATCAAAAAACGGTTACGCCATGAGAAATCTATGAGTTTTTCTATCATTTGTTATGCCCTGTAGGGTGCGATTGCCATCGCACCGTTTTAATTGTATTAATGATAGCTTATTTTTTGTGTAAGGGGCGTGGAGAGGGTTAAACTATCCTCTCCCACTCAAATTTACAAATATTTTTCTCTTTTTTAGAGAATTCAATACCTATAATAATTATCTCTTCTACTTTGTTTAAATATTTTTCATAATACTTCTTCTCTTTTATCTGCTCTAAGGCTTTACCATTTTGGTTTTTATTATCTACAACTTTAAACTCAATAATATAGACTTGGCTCATATCAGGGGTTGCAATGGTTAAATCAATTCTGCCTAGATTAGTAGTATCTTCGGCTCTAAACTCAATACCCAACCCTGCTAAATAAGCATAGAGAACATTAGCATAATACCCCTCATGATTTTGCATTTCATTTTTTCTATAACTATCATTAGGTAACATAGCAAAGAGTTGACGGATTGCATTTTCAAATATGCTCATATCTTTAAACTCAATAGCATCAAAAATAGGTGTCTTATTAAGTGTATTATCGGTCAAGAGATACTCAAAAATATGTTCATTTAGGGCTGTCTTTACCTCCAAGTTTGGATAAGTCAAGTGATAAATTCTTTGATTAAAACGTTCTTTTACCTCTTTTATGGTCAAATATCCTGTTTGAAAAAGAAGTGTCTCTATCTTGATATAATCTATATCAAAACTAGATAGACTAGACTCATTTACTTTTATATCCTCTAAATTGGGTAGAAAAAAACTCTTCTGTTTGAGTACTTCAATCAAAAAAGCAGGATTACCTGTCTCAAACCAATAGTTACTATAGATTTTATTTCGAGAGAAAAAGAGCAGAATATCAAAAGGGTTATAGATTCTCTCTCCTAAAAAATTATAACCATTATACCATTTTTTTAACTTATCTATATCAATATCAAAAAGTCGCTCTTTGAAATGGTGTTTTACATCTTCATGTGTATATCCACAAATTGTCGCATAGTTTGGATTTAGAGATATATCTTCTAAGTTATTTAGTCCACTAAAGAGGCTAACTCTTGAAAATTTACTTACACCTGTTAAAAATGCAAATTTAATGTATTCATCACTATCTTTAATAACAGAGTAGATATTTTTTAATCTATCTCTTATCTCTTTTGATAGCTCTTTATCTGTGATATTATCTAAAATAGGTTTATCATACTCATCTATTAAAACGACTACCTTTTGATTATATTTTTGATAAGCCTTTTTAATCAATTCTAAAAAACAGTTTTTAATATTCTCTTTATATTGGCACTCTAAGCCCAATCGTTCTTGATTTTCATCTATAAGATATAAAATGGTTTGGTCTAAATCATTAACAGACTCAGTAACCCATGCACCAAAACTAATTTTTATTACAGGATAGGTGGTCTCCCAATCCCATTTATCATAAATATAAAGCCTCTCAAATAGCTTCTTTTTTCCCTCAAATATATTTTTGAGGGTATCTAAAAAGAGAGATTTACCAAAACGACGAGGGCGTGAAAGGAAGTAGTATTTACCACTGCTAATAAGCTTTAGAGCTAAATCTGTTTTATCTATATAGATATAGTTTTTTTCTCTGTCTCTTATTTCATGGAATGTTTGGATTCCTATTGGTAGGTTTTTCATTTTTTCCTCTTTTTTATAAATCTAAAACTCTAAAAATCTTCTCATATCTAGCATAACTACCAATACTATTATCTCTATCTGAAATTAGCTCTATCTCAAAATTATCTTTAAAATCTCTATAAAACATATCTAATCTAGTATTTCGTTTATCATCTTTGTATCACTATATAATGGTTAATTTAATATGTTATCATTATCGCTCAACCCATAAAGCCTGGCATCATCTGCCATTACATTAGTAGTTAATAGAGCTGTTCCAACTCCTAGTAAAAATAGTAGTTTTTTATCCTCTATTTTTTTGAATATCTATTTAATTAGACATTATATACTATTAAGATGAACTATATATTAATTAATTGATAAATATTATAGATTTTAAGTTTTAGTCTTGATTATCCAAAATATAAAGAAACGATACAAAAAGTAAAAACAACTTAAACAATTTTAAAAGTAAAAATATTACATTATATTTTTTAGTTATTAGAGCAATAATTATGTTTTTAAAAAAAAAGGATTTAAATGGATAATATTGGACAATATTTAGAAAATGCAAAAAAAGCTACAGTAGAATTTTCAAAATACTCTCAAATTCAAGTTGATAAAATAATTAAAGAGGTCTATTTAGCAGGATTTAAAAATCGTATTCTATTAGCAAAAATGGCAGTTGAAGAGACAGGTATTGGAAGATGGGAAGATAAAGTAACTAAAAATATTTTAGCAACAAAATATATTTACGAAGATATTAAAAACTTAAAAACAGTTGGAGTTATTTCTGAAGATAAAGCCTTAGGTATTATAGAGGTTGCTCAACCTGTTGGACCAATTTTAGCCATTGTTCCATCTACTAATCCTAGCTCTACAGTTATGTTTAAAATTTTAATTGCTCTTAAGACAAGAAACCCTATTATTATTAGTTCTCCAAATAAAGCTAAAAATGTCTGTAGTTATACAGCTGAATTATTATATAAAGCAGCACTAAAAGCAGGAGCACCTAAATATTGTATTCAATGGACTAAAGACTCCAATAGAGAACAGACAAAAAGACTTATGAGTGATAAACGCTTAGCTCTTATTTTAGCAACAGGTGGTAAAAGTTTAGTTAATGCAGCTTATAGCTCTGGAATACCTGCTTTAGGTGTAGGACCTGGAAATGTTCCTGTTCTAATAGAAAACTCTTTTAATACAGAATTGGCAATTAAAAAAATTTTGCTTTCAAAAACATTTGATAATGGTACTATTTGTGCTAGTGAACAGTCAATTATTGTTGAAAAGAGAAATATGCAAAGAGCATTGAAAGCTTTAGAAAAATATGGTGCATATATTGTTCCACATGATGAAATAAAATCATTAGAAGAGATTGTTTATGACAAAGAAAGAGAGATGATGTCAAGTAGTATTGTTGGGAAAACAGCAGATTTTATTGCTAAAAAAGCAAACCTAAATGCACCTATTAATACATCTGTACTAGTTGTAAAACAGACAGATGTTGGAAAAGAGCACCCTCTCTCTTCAGAAATTTTAGCACCTGTTATTGCTATTTATGAAGCGGATGATTTCCAAGATGCTTTAAGAGTTTGTTCTAAAATCAATAATTATGGAGGAAAAGGACATACAGCAAGTATATTTTCAAATGATGAAAATAAAATTATAGAGTACTCTTTAAAAATGAATGCAGGTAGAATTATTGTAAATAGCCCATCAGCACAAGGAGCTGTAGGAGGTCTATATAACAACCTAACTCCTTCCCTTACACTTGGTTGTGGAACAGGGGGACATAACAGCACAACAGATAACATTACAGCAAAACATCTACTAAATATTCAACGTATTGCTAAACCTAAAAATAACTCTAAAAGAACTAAATATAAATTATCTTTGGAAAAAGAGAAGATAGTTGATATGGTTGAGTAATCTCTACTCTATCTACTTATAAAAGCAATAAGAGTAAAGAAGTCTATCTTATCCACCCTCTTTTAGCCACCACCATCATTAAAGCAGGAGCTAAAAGTAGGTCAGCAAATAGAGCAAATAGTATAACTGAACCTGTAATTAAACCAAAGTTTTGAACAGAAATCATATTGGCTGCCAAGTAGGCAAAGAAACCAAGAGAGAGAACAACAGAGGTAATTACCATTGCTTTACCTGTTGTAAAGAATGTCTGCTCTATAGCTTTAGCAGCATCACCACTCTCTAGGTAGTATCTCTTAAAATTGTGCATAAAATGTATGGTATCATCAACAGCTAGACCAATAGCAATTGAGCCTATAAGCAGAGTAAACATATCTAGTGGTATCTTAGCTATATACATTATAAGTAGTCCCATGATAATAGGCGTTACATTTGGAATCATACTTAAAAGTCCCAATCTAAATGAGCCTAAAATAAGCATCATCATTAGGGTAATTCCTGCACCTGCAATAAGGTAACTAACTACTGATGAGTGAATAGCTTGTGAGAATGTATTTACTAAAAGTGGAGTCATTCCTGTTGTATCTACCTTATCTTGCTCAAATGTCTTTTTTGCCTCTTTTGTTACATACTCCAAGACTTTAGTTGAGTGAATTGCATCTTGCCATGGTAGTTTAATTGTTACTCTTGCTTTAGAGAATTGGCTGTCTACAACATCTTCTAGGTCATCAGAGCCTGAGTTTTCAAAGAGTAGTAGCTCTTGAGATACCAAGTCTTGTTTAGTTGGAATAGTGTAGTACTCCTCTTTGTTCTCATGTAAAGCTCGGTTTGTCTCTTTTACTATGGTTGCTAAAGATACCACCTTACCTACATGGGTGTACTCATCTTTATACTTCTCTAACTTAGCTGAAAGCTCATTTAGCTTTTTGAGTCGCTCTGGGTCTTGCCAACCATTTACTTTGCCTGTGTCTACTACTAACTCAATAGTAACTGAACCATTCATTTTAGAGTCTATAACCTCTGTAGATACTCTTACAGGAACATCTGGCTTAAACCACTTTAGAGGGTTGTGTGAGAGTTGTACATTAAAAGAGGCAATAAGTGAAACTACCACTAAAATAGCACTTATAGTTAAGACTGTTTTAGTATATTTTACAGGAATAACAGCTAACTTTCTCATAACATTATCAAGTGAGTCTGTAGCCTTACTTCTTTTTGGTTTAAGTTTAGTTATAGACAAAAGTGCAGGTAACAAGGTCAAGGTCAAAAAGAGAGAAATCAAAACCCCAAGTGAAGCAAAAATTCCCAAATCTGAAACAGGTGCTACCTCACTTCCAGAGAAAGAGCCAATCCCAATAGCAGTTGTAATAGAGGTCATAGCAATAGCTAACCCAGAGTGTCTAAGAGTATACGAGAGAGCCTCTTTTTTATCTCCTGTTTTATTAAATTCATCAAAGAAGATAGACAAAATATGCACCGTCGCCCCAACAGAGACTACAATAAGAAGAGATGGTACAATCTGCGTTGGTAACTTAAAGGCTGTCCCACTCCATGCCATTGTTCCAATAGTTGCTAAAAGAGATAGAACAATTACTAAAAGTGGATAGAACACAGCTGTAGCACGTCTAAATATAATAAATAGGAAAATCAAAATAATCACAAAGGTAATACGCATAAACTTCTGAATATCTGACCTCATCTGGGCTTTGAGTTGGTTATTGACAGCAGGTGAACCAGCCATATAGATTTTAAGCCCCTGTGCTTTGTATTTGTCGGTTACCTTTTGTAGGGCTTCTAGTATCTGATGGTTCTCTTGGTCGGTTAGAAACTTTCGGTTATCTTTTGTGTTTTGAGTTGCCTCATCATCAAACCCCTCACTAAACTCATCTTCTACACTAAACTCCTGCTCCCCCTCATGAGAGTAGGCAT
>JALWNF010000047.1 GCA_026995985.1 Campylobacteraceae bacterium | reverse complement strand
AATCAGAAGATTGCAGAGCAGTTTGCACGTTATATAGATGGTGGTTCAGCAGATAAGATGTTGCTTTCGGCTATGGCATCTGTAAACTTAGAGGGTATCTACTTTCTTTTAGGCTTCTCTTACATTTACCTACTTGGAGACAAAGTACCAGGGGCTAGAGATATGATAAAATTTATAGCCCGTGATGAGCTAAATACTCACTTACCACTTTTTGCTAATATATTTAAGACTATAAATAAAGAAAACAAAATACAAGCTAGTACAATAGACTCTGCTTATGAGATGATAGAAGATGCAGTAAAGATTGAGTTGGAGTATGGGGAGTATTTGTTAGAGCAGTATCCTATTATGGGTGTAACACCAGAGCTTATGAGACAGACTGTATATAACTATGCAAACGATAGACTTAAAAAGATAGGACTTGACCCAATTTTTGAGGAGAGTAGTACAACCTATCTGCAAAAATTGGTAACTAAACATCTAAATATGAATGAGGTCAAGAGTAACTTCTTTGAGTCAAATGTCTCTAACTATGCTAAGTCTAGTATTGATTTAGATGATTTTTAATGACAACTATAAAGAAGAGAGAATTTAGGGTTTGGTAGTTATAATATATAAAAAAGGATAATCTATGTTAGTACAAAAATATGCAGATTACTATACCATTGAAGATTATCAACATTGGGAAGGAGAGTGGGAACTGATTTATGGCTTCCCTTATGCTATGGCTCCATCTCCTATGGTTACACATCAAAATGTAAATATGAAAATAGCAAGACAATTAAGTGAAAAACTTGATAACTGTCAAAAGTGTCAAGCTCTTTTTGAGATAGATTGGGAAATATCAAGTGATACTGTTGTTAAGCCAGATACACTTGTTATTTGCTATGAACCTGATGAAAAACTTACTAAAAAACCTGAACTTATTTTTGAGATTACCTCTCCATCAACAGTAAGACGAGATGAGACACTTAAGTTTGAACTTTATCAAAATGAGGGGGTTGCTTACTATACTATTGTGTACCCTAAAAAAAAGATTGCTAAAGTATATAGACTAAAAGAGGGACGATATATAAAAGTAGATGATTTTTCAGATGAGGTTTATACTTTTGATATAAAAGAGTGCAATATAGATTTTGACTTTTCTAAAATTTGGAGAGTTAAACAGTAGTACACTTTGGAATCGATGACTTTAGCCTCGCTTATTGTTTTACATGACTAAAGTATGTGTTTCCTAAAAAAGTGTAAACTACTTATGAAGTATGCCTCTATTTAGTAGGTGCTTTGTAAAGAAAAATTCCAGATGGGCGTTTTACTTGATATATTTCACGCTCTACAAACCACCCTTTTGTATTTATGACATCAACTTCATCTGCTCCATTGACCGATACATAAAGGGCAGACTCCTCATTTGACCATCTAACATGCAGAATTTTAGCTTTAAACTTGAATGTCTTAATGACCTTTAGAGTTTTTGTATCTATAATCTGAATATATGGAAAATCTTTACCACTAAATGTAACGGCTATATACTTTTGGTCTGGACTCAAAGCTGTAAAGACAGGAAGTCCTTGTACTTTTATGTTTTTTAAGAACTTAAACTTTTTGTCATAGACCATAACCTTGTTATCACCAACTGCTGGAATAAAAGTCTTATCATGGCTTAGTGACCAAAAACCAAAATGTGGGATTTTAAGTACAGGTTTGTCTCCATTGCCTGTTACGGAAATAAGTTTATAGCTCATCTTATCTAGGTCAATAACTCCAAAACCTTTAGTTAAAAAGAAGCCAACAATATATGTATTTCCTTGTATCATGGCATCAAATGGCATCTTGCCAACATCAAACTCCTTTTCTAGTATAAAATTTGGTGTTGCTTTTGAGTAGTTTATATCTTTATAGATACTTACTTTATCATTGTCCATCTGTGCAAAGATAAGTTTGTCGTTATAGATTTTAATACCTACATTTTTAGAGCCTGTTTTTATCTTTTGAAGGGGTTTTAGCTCTCTTGTTAAAATATCTACACTCTTATCATCATAGTTTGCAACAGCTACATAGTTTTTGCCAATAACAAAACCAATAGCAGATTTACTTGTTTTATACTCTGCTAGTTTTTTCTCTGTTTTTGGGTCAAACTTTACTACATATCCATCACGACTAATTAGGTAGCCATCATTACCATCAAACTTTATAACACCATGGTTCATGTTATGCATATTTTTCATATGTCTTTTGGCTAAGCCATCTTCTATAATAGCTATAGATTCAGACTCTCTTTCAACTACAAAATATTTCTCTTTTGCACTAAGTGTAGTTGTAAAAAGTGAAGCTATAAATAGCACTGCTAATAGAAATCTCATATTTATCCTTTTTATAATTTAGATAACATTGTAGTTAATATTTTATTGTAACACTCTTTATCAGACTTGGTTCTACTAAACTTTTCTCTTCTAACTCTATTGCTTTTAAGCAGTCGCTTTTTGCTAGTTGAACGTAAAGAGAAATTACTACTTTATCCCCTTTTTTTAAAATAGGTATAGTGTATGTTAAAGTTTTACTCTCTTTTGTATTTAGGTTATTGGCACTACCCTCTGTTGCTGTAGCTGGTATTATGACTTTTTTGCCATCTCTTTTAAAACTATATGCAAAGTAGGCTTTTTTATCTTCTCTTGGACTCTTTTTATAGTTTTGCCAAATAGTTTTACTATCTCTTTTTACCTCTATCTTTAAGAATTTTGCTCTTGCAGGTTGTATAATCAAAGGGTGAGCCATCTTATTTGTTAGAGTTATTTTTAACTCTTTGTCATTAATAGTAGCATTAATATCTACACCCTTTTTTCTAAACTCTTTGTCATGTATACCTAAAAACTTATGACTAGCATGTTGTCCACGAGAGCGTTTATCCATCTTTTCTGCTCCACCCTCAACCTCTGGCATGTGACACTCTATACACTTAATGCTATTTTGTTTACTGCTCATAGCTCTAAAAATAGTTACATTGTTATCATTGAGTTTATGTGAGTGACACCCCATGCAGACCTTTTGACCATAAATAGGATTTTTACTAGATGAGTGTTTGTCACTATCATCAGGATTCATCAATCGTCCATAGAGGGTAGGTTTATAATTTTGGGCTTGTCGAGCTTTGACATTAAGATTGTATTTATGAGCCTTTTTAACATAGGCAATAGTATGACAAAAGTAGCAAGATATTGCATCTGTATGGGTTTTGTTATCTTTATTTGGTCTAGCTTTACCCTCTATTAAATCTTTTATGTTATCTGCCATGGGCATGTGACAGGTAGCACACTTATACTTTTTAGAGTCTACTCTATTGGCTATTTTTCTGTGAAGTTCATCATTAAAATAGCCTTTTGAGTGTGCCGATGTTTGATACTCTTCATATATCTTTTCATGGCACTCATTACAAGAGTGGTTATCAATATATTTCTCTTTAGCATAGATAAGAGATGAAAGAAGTAAGAGAAAAAAAAGAGATTGCTTCACAACACACTCCTGAAAGTTTATAACGATTAGAACAATCTATTTTTTTTAAGATAGATTCTACCAATAGTTATACCTCCTCTAAATAAGAGGGAGGTATAAAAATTCAATTACGCACCAGGAACGTGTTGTCTATGTTCTACTGAGTATGTAAATGTAGGTGTTGTTAAGTTTTCAATATATTTAATAAACTTACCTGTTTTAGACTCATAGATACCAATTCTACCTGTAGTCCACTCAGAAATCATAGTCCACTCACCATGGTTAGCAGGTTCTGCATGAAGTAGTCTTGGTTGTACAGGATTTTTTACAACAGGACCAATTTTATCTGGCATTGGCATAATTGTCTCTTTACCAAATTTTTTCTCATTTACAGGTACTTTTTCATGTTGAGTTGCGTCCCACTCTTGAAGAACTTTACCAGATTTTGCATCAATAAGTTTCCCTTTTTTCTTCCCAACTTCAATAATTCTATCTGTCTCTAAAGTCTCTTTGTTGATTAGATATACTTTATTGTAGTTTTCAGGTTTACCAAGTACACAGTCAGACCAGATGTATGGTGTATGTTCACTTGTACCTACAAACAATCCACCACCAGCAGTTTTAACCTTTTTAACAACTTTCCAGCTTGGAGACTCCCAAATGACCACTTGTCCAAAGTTCATACTCTGTGTTGCATTAAGCTGTTTACCCATTTTTTTGTTAAACCAAGATGAACCTTGACCTGGGTGTGGTTTAGACTTCTTACCTGTATATACTTTAGCTGCAAGTTTCATAGTCTTTTGGTCAATAATACCCATTAAGTCAGACCCTTGAGAAGCCACTTGCACATAACGTCCATAATCTTCACCCTTATTCTCATTTAGGAATGCATCATGAAGTATTTTACCAACATTTGGAATGTCTCCAACAATTGGGAAGTTTGGTTTAGAGTAGTCTACAACATATACATGTCCTGCATCTTTAAGACCAAATGAGAAGTAAGGTCCATAAGGTGTATCTGCAATATAAGCTACACGGCTAGGCTCAATCTGTCCTTCAGTGTTAATAACACGGCTTGTATCATATACTTTTAGTGGTTCGAGTGTATGTGCATCACAAAGTACTGCACCACCTGGGTTGTAGTTACCTGCCATTACATATTTACCATCTGGAGATACTGCTAGACCACGAGACTCTTGACCAACTTGAACAGTTGCAACTGCTGGTTGACCTGGAGCTCCAATGTCAAACATAGTAAGTTTCCCAGAGCGAGAGATAGAGTAAGCATATCTTGGCTCTTTTTTGTTTGTTACTGTAACGTGAACAGCAAATCCAGCTTTATGACGGCTAAGAACTTTTCCTTTAGTAGAGTCAATAAAGTCAACTAAAGATGCATCTCTCTCTGTTGCAAAGGTAATATCTTTTACATTTTTAACCTCAGCCCCTTTATATTTTAGAGTACCATCTTCTCCAACAGGGTATTTTTTTGCTAATGCTTCACGGTCAGCTAGTTTTGTCCAAGATTTATGTACTTCATCAAAATCTAGTTTTAACTCAACAGTATTTTTCCAATCCATTAGCCAATCAACCATACCTGTTGCATCATCTTTAGAGAATTTACTACTCCATGCAGGCATAGCTGTATTTTCTCTACCATTTAAAATAGTCTCAGCTAACATCTCTCTATTTTTCTTTTTAAGAGCTTTTGGTCTAAGGTCGCTACCTACACCTCCTTGGTGAATAGGACCGTGACACCCTTGACACTCTTTTTCATAAACTTTGGCAAAGTCCATGTTTGATGTACCTGCTATCGCCATTGTTGTTAGGCTAGTTATTGCTATTAAGCTTAAGACTCTATTGAACTTCATTTTTTCTCCTTTTTATTTAGAGGATATAACTTATATATAAGTCTATCCAGATAAAATTTCAGGTCTTATTTATATAAGACATATAAACACTTTAGAGGTTAGAGGACTCTGCCAAGTCCTCATCTTTAAGTTTTTTGGCAATTTTTTTAAATTGCACCGAAGTTTAACATCAATTTACTTAAGTAAAATATACTATTTTTATCATTTAAAATGATAATTACCTACTTATTATCGTTAAGTCTTTTCTTCTCCTGTTTATATATCCAAAACATAGGCAATATAATTATTGTATGTAAAAATATAGTTAATGTTAAAGGTCCTTGATTTAACATACCAAAGAAACTTGGTACAACATCTGTAAATGGCTCAATCATATTTTCTCCTTTTTTAGTAATTAAGTTTTTGGGTAGACTAATCTGTCTACCCATATAAATTGATTAGGCTTGTAGCTCTTTTGTCTGCTTACCAATAGTAAGTAAATCCCACACAAGATAGATAAATCCTATGAATGTGACAACACCCATAATTGTTCTCCAAACTTGTGCTTGTACATACCAAGGTAAATTTTGTGCTGTAAAGAATGCACTCCAACCAGCACCAAGCTCTGCACGTTCAACAAGTACCTGCTCATACCCTGCTATGGTTAAGGCAACTGTCATTCCAATTACACCAAAAGAAATAAGGAAGATACCCATTTTAGATTTAAATGTAGACTTTAATCTCTCTAGTCCATAAGCGTATTGAACACCTAAGTACATCATTCCAATAAGGATTGTTGCGTAAGCACCAAAGAATGCTAAGTGACCATGAGCTGCTGTAAACTGTGTACCATGAGTATAGATATTTACTTGTGGTAGTGTATGGAAGAATCCCCAAATACCAGCACCCAAGAAGTTTCCAAATGCATTTGTAACAATCCAAGCCATAGCAGGACCATTGTTAATAGCTGGTTTTGTTCCTTGTACTCCTTGCTCTTTACCCCAGTCATATATGACATGAACAAACATTGCAACAAGTGGTACAGGCTCTAGTGAAGAGAATAATGCTCCAATCTCCCACCAATACTCAGGTGTACCAATCCAGAAGTAGTGGTGACCAAGTCCAAGTATACCAGAACCAAAGAGCATAAGCACCTCTATCCATAGCCACATCTCAACTATCTCTCTTTTTGCACCAATAATTTTAATAAGTGCATAAGCAGCTAGTGTTCCTACAAATACTTCCCATGTAGCTTCAACCCATAAGTGGATTACCCACCACCACCAGTACTGGTCTATAGAGATGTTATCTGTAAAGAACATACCTGCTAAGTAGAGACCTGCTAGTGCCATAAGGTTGGCAACCATAACAGTCATAATCCCTGTCTTCTCACCCTTCATATAGGTAGCAAATACATTAAAGTAGAATATAAGTACTACTACAACAATACCAATATCTGCCCATCTTGGTGCTTCAAGGTACTCTCTACCTTCATTAATAAGCCAAATAGTAGCCTCTGAACCTGAACCTACTTGAATAAAGATATAGACAAGAACAACAACAGCTACTGCAGCTGTAAGTACCCAAAAGGCAAGTTTTCCAAGCCCAATAGCAACACCTTCGTGTCCTGTCTCATCAGAGAGCATAAAGTAAACAGAACCAATCATTGCATAGAGCATCCATACAACA
>JALWNF010000046.1 GCA_026995985.1 Campylobacteraceae bacterium | reverse complement strand
TGACAACACCATTAAATCCATTTTTTAAATATTATTTTGGTGTTTTCGGGGGAAAACACCCTACCAAAAATATCATAATTAACTTATGACTTTATGCCCTTTTTTAAACCTATTTTCGATATAATTCCAAGCTTTTTTACAAGCAAATTCTCATGTAGTTAATCCTTGAACGGTTGCGTTAACTTTAACGTTAAGGGCTACAGTGGAATAAAAACCTATAGACTACGGTCTCTAAAAATTTTATTTTTGTCTTGAAATATATAGTTTTACTATCTATTTTTGGACTTTTGCAAGGAGCAAAACTATGGTAACAATGAAAGATTTATTGGAGTGTGGTGTACACTTCGGACACCAAACAAGAAGATGGAACCCAAAAATGAAAAAGTTTATTTTTGGTGAGAGAAAAAACATCTATATTATTGACCTACAAAAGACACTTAGATACTTCAAATATACATACAATGTAGTAAAAGAGGCAGCAGCTGAGGGTCAAACAATTATCTTTGTAGGAACAAAAAAACAGGCACGTGCAGCAGTAAAAGAGCATGCTGAGAGATGTGGAATGCCTTATGTATCTACAAGATGGCTAGGGGGAATGTTAACAAACTACCCAACAATGAAAAAATCTATTAGAAAACTTGAAATCATTGAGCAGATGGAAGAGAATGGACAGATTGACCTCTTAACCAAAAAAGAGGCTCTTATGCTTATTAGAAAAAAAGAGAAACTTGCCTCTTACCTCGAAGGTTTCAGACACATGAAAAAACTTCCTGAGATGATGTTTGTTATAGATGCAGTAAAAGAGCATATTGCAGTTAAAGAGGCTAGAAGATTAGGAATGAAAGTTATCGCACCATTAGATACAAACTGTGACCCTGACCTTGTAGACTACCCAATTCCAGGAAATGATGATGCTATCCGTTCAATCAACCTTTTCTGTAAAGAGATGGCTGAAGCTATTATTGAAGGTAAAGCTGAATTAGCTGAAAAAGAGGGTGATGTAGTAGAGAATGCACCAGCAGCAGATGCAGAGTTTGCAGAAGCTATGATGGCAGCTCAAGAAGAAGAACAAGAGACATCTAAGCCATCTGAAGAGGAAGTTAAAGAGATTGTAGAGGAAGCTGTAGCTGAGGGTGAACAAGAGAGAGATGACCTTACTAAACTAACAGGTATTGGTAAAGTAAGTCAAGATAACCTATACGCAGCAGGTATTACAACTTTTGCACAAATCGCTGCAATGAGTGAAGAGGAGGCATCTGCCGTAAAAATAAAACCAGAAACAGTTGCAGAAGCAAAAGAGTTAGTTGGAGCAGGAGCATAAAAATGGCAAACTTTGGACCAAAAGATATTAAAAAATTAAGAGAGACCACAAGTGCAGGTATGATGGATTGTAAAAAAGCTCTAGCAGCTACAGATGGTGACTTTGATGCAGCTGTAGCGTGGCTTAGAGAAAAGGGTCTAGGTGCTGCTGCTAAAAAAGCAGATAAAGTTGCAGCAGAGGGTGTTGTAGCTGTAG
>JALWNF010000045.1 GCA_026995985.1 Campylobacteraceae bacterium | reverse complement strand
ATAAGAGCAGTAATATTATTTTTTTTTTTTTTTAATATGAATATTTATGCTCAAATTGAATTTTCAAACTTAGAAGTAAAATCTAATATAATAAAAAAAACTAGTAAGAGATCTTCTCATATTATGTCAAAGTCAACTACAAATCAGATTACTTTAGGTGACTATGTTTGGTTTGACTACAATTTAAATGGTATTCAAGATAAAGGAGAGATTGGGTTAGCTAATATTCAGGTCAAACTTTTTGATACAAAAGATTGTACAGGAGCTCCTATTCAAGAGACTTTAACCTCTTATCTAGGCTATTACCAATTTAAAAATATTTCAGTAAGTAGCAAAGAGCATTGTATAGAAGTTGAGTATCCAGAGTATTGGATTGCAACTAAAGCAAATCAAGGAGAGTCTAGCTTAGATTCAGATGTAATAGAGTCGGTTGATGGAATAGGAAAGATTAAAAATATTTTAGTAAGTTATGATGATAATAGTTTAGATATAGGATTACACCATAAAGATAAAAATTGTCAAACTCTTGGATTAGGTTTAGGAGCTATTGGTAAGTTTGGTTATAACAACTCATGGGGAGTTAAACCTTGGTTAGAGGTTGAATTTAATAACTTTACAGCTCATGGATTTTGTCATGAGTATACAAATGGTAGTCCTAAAGAGGGTGACAAATATGTAGCTCATAGTAGAGATAGATTGAACTTTACAGAACAACAACGAGATAAGCTCTCAAGAGCATTTCAATTTGCAAGTGACCCAGAGGTGATTGACCTTTTTTATAAAACATTTAATAAAGATGAGAGTTACTATTGGATTGAGATGTTTCACAATATCTTTATTTGGTATGTCTCTGATTGGAACTACTCTTTAGATAAAGTGGATAATTTTATTGATGAGGATAGTTGGTTTAAAGATTTAACACAAAAAGAGAAAAATTCATTAAAAACAATTGCCCATCTTATTGTTAATAAAATAGAGGGAACTAATGGTCAAACTCAATATCAACCAATGAAAGTTTACTACCTTTGGAATATGACTTCAGATAAACGTCAAGATGTTATTGTGCCAGAGACATTTTTAATTCCAAATCAGAAAGAGTGCAATGGAGATTCAGACCCACTTATTAAAGTTAATCTTGGAGATAGAGTTTGGTTAGATAGTAATAAAAATGGAAAACAAGATAGCAATGAGGTTGGACTACAAGGTATTAAAGTTGAACTCTATGATACTAATGGAAAGCTACTCTCTTCTACTATAACCAATAAACAGGGTCTATATAGTTTTAACAATTTAGATGCTGGAGAGTATCAGGTTAAGTTTATTAAAAAAGTAGGATACTCGTTTACAACAAAAAGAGCAACAGGAGTGGACTCTTCTCTTGATTCAGATGTAGATGTCTCTACAGGTTTAACAGAGACCATCTTTTTAGAGGGAGAGAGGTTAGATATAGATGCAGGTATGTATGTTACCCCTAAACCTAGCATTGATATTACTAAAACTACCAATGGTGGTGATGTATCTAATATTGTTGTAGGAGATACTATTACTTGGAGCTATTTAGTTAAAAATAGTGGAAATACTATTATTAGTAATATTAAAGTAACAGATGATAAAGAGGGAGTAGTTGATTGTGGTAACGATACTCTTAGACCTGGTCAAAGTATGACTTGTACTAAAGTGGGCGTGGCTATCTTAGGAGCCTATAAAAATATAGGAAAAGTAGAGGGGATTACTCCAAATGGAGAGAAGGTAAGCTGTCAAGATGAGAGCTCTTATGTTGGTCATGAAGCACCTGTTGAGTTAGGTAGTATTGGTAACTATGTTTGGTTAGATAGCAATCGGAATGGTATTCAAGAGGTAGGTGAGTTACCACTAAGTAGAGTAACTGTAAAGCTTTTTGATAATAGCAATAAGCTTATAAAATCTACTAAAACAGATAGTAGTGGAGAGTATAAATTTAAAGATATACCAGCTGGTAAATACTATGTGAAGTTCAGTGTTCCAAGTAGTTATAGTGTTACAAAAAAATCACAAGGTAGTGACAATACAAAAGATTCAGATGCTAACAGTAATGGTAAAACAGCACTTTTTGAGTTAGGGGCAGGGCAAAATAGAGATGATATAGACATGGGGCTCTACCCAACACCTGCAAATCTAGGAGATAGAGTCTGGTTTGATACCAATGCTAATGGTATTCAAGATAGTAATGAAAAGAGAGGTGTTGCAGGGGTAACGGTTAAACTCTATAGTGAAGCAAATAGATTAATAGCAACAACAAAGACAATAAGTAGTGGACAATATATATTTAGAAATATAACTCCAGGTAACTACTATGTAGAGTTTAAAGTTCCAAGTAACTATAAAGTTAGTCCTAAAAAGCAAGGTAACAACCAAAGTAGTGACTCCAATGCAGATAAAAATGGAAAGACAGATATTTTTACACTCTATGCAGGAAGAGATGACAAAACGGTAGATATGGGACTCTATCAAGAGAGTACAAAGATTGGAGATAGAGTGTTTTACGATTTAAATAAAAATGGCATTCAAGATAGTGGTGAAAATGGAGTTGGTGATGTTACTGTAAAACTATCTAAAGCTCAGAGTGGTAAACTTATTCAAACTACTAAAACCTCTAGTTCTGGAATATATCTTTTTAAAGATATACCAGTAGGTGAGTACTATATTGAGTTTACTGCACCAGTAGGATATACCATTACCGATGCACATAAAGGTACAAAAGAGAATGACTCTGACCCAGATAAGAGTGGAAGAACAGAGAACTTTAGAGTAGAGGCAGGAACACAAGATAGCACTATAGATATGGGTATCTACCAAAATCTAGTAAGTTATGGAGATAGAGTCTTTTTAGATACTAACCATAATGGGCTACAAGATATTGGTGAAAAGGGTGTAAAGAATGTCAAAGTAACTATCTTTTCTGCCAATAGTAGCTTTAAAAAGTCTATGTTAACCGATGAGAGTGGTAACTACCTCTTTACACACCTACCAGCAGGTGAATACTTTGCAGAGTTTTCAGATATTCCTTATGGGTATCTTATTACTAAAAAAGATGTTAATAACAACAACAACGATTTAAATGACTCTGATGGATTTGAAAGAGATGGAAAGATTTTAACTGAGGTTACACTTTTAACTCCTGGAGTAAATGATTTGTCTTGGGATTTAGGTATCTATAAGACTGTTTGTCTTCCTGGTAAAGCTGTTCTTGGAAATCTTGTATGGGAAGATTTAAATAAAGATGGTGTTCAAGATGTTGGTGAGAGAGGTATTGCTAATGTTACTGTGACTCTATACAATAATGATACAGAAGAGAAGGTAGCAACAACCACAACAGATGAAAATGGATTCTATGAGTTTGCACACCTTGACCCAGACTTTAACTACTATGTTCAGTTTAAAGTACCTGCTGGTTATGTAGTAAGTCCACAAGACCAAGATGTAGACTCTATTGACTCCGATGCAGATGCTACAGGGAAAACAGATGTAATCTCTTTGAGTCCTGACCAGATTAACTCAAGTGTAGATATGGGGCTTTATCATAAAGGTGCGACTATTGGAGATAGAGTCTTCTTCGATGAGTTTAATGGTGTAAGTAATGGTATTCAAGATGTTGGTGAGCAAGGGGTAGTTGATGTAAAAGTGACTCTTTATAATGCACAAGGAGATATAGTTCAGACAACTACTACTAATGCCAATGGTGAGTACCACTTTACCAATGTGGCTAAAGGAAACTACATAGTAGGCTTCTCTGAACTTCCTGATGGATATATCTTTACACTTAAAGACCAAGGTAGTGATGAGGAGAGAGACTCAGATGCTAAAGCCAATGGACGAACCGATATAGTTGTTGTAAATGGAACAGAGATTATCACCTCTGTAGATGCAGGAGTGAAAAAAGTAAAAATTGCTATATCTACAAATGATATAGGAAGAGGTCAAGCAGGTAAAAATGTTACAGTAGATGTCTTAGCTAATGATGTAGAGGGGTCATATAGTTTCGACCCTAAAACAGTTAAAATTACTTCAACACCAGATGGTGCAACTCTTAGTGAAGATGGTAAAACACTAACAGTTCCAAATGAGGGAGTATGGAGTGTAGACCCAGAGACAGGAGCAATTACCTTTACTCCAAAAGATGGATTTACAGGTGACCCAACACCAATCTCATACTCAGTACAAGATAGACAAGGTAATGAGAGTTCAGCAGATGTTGTAGTGGACTACCCACCATTAGCAAAAGATGACAGTGTCAATGGAGAGGTTGGTAAGCAGATAGTTGTATTTGTTCTTGAAAATGATGCTCCAACATCAAGCCCACTAGATAAAGCCTCTCTACGATTGATTAACCCTACAACAGGAGATGAGGTAGAGAGTGTAACTATTCAGGGTGAAGGTACATGGAGTACAAATATTGATGGCTCAATCACCTTTACTCCAGAAGATGGATTTAAAAATAATCCAACACCAATTAAGTATGTGGTACGAGAGCTATCTGGAGATATAAGTAACCAAGCCACTATTACTATTGTTTATCCTGATGCAGTTGATGATATTGTAATTATTCCAGCTAATCATGTTGGAAGCATATCTGTAAATGTAGCTGAAAACGATAGTAACAATACCGTTCCTTCTAATGTAACATTGGGTTGTAAGCAACCAGGAGTAAAAAGATTAGTTATTGATAACGAAGGAGTATGGAGTGTTTCAGATAATGGTATAGTTACATTTACTCCTATAGAAGGGTTTGATTGTGACCCAAGAGATATTAAATATACTATTGGATTAGTCTCTGGTGAGCGTTCAAACTGTGCAACCATAGATTTAAGACATGAACTTTTAGCTGTTGATGATATTGCTACACTTAATGTTGGGGGAGTCTCTCTTGTTAATATTTTAGCTAATGACTCAGGTGCATTAAACATAGCCTCTGTTCGTTTAGTTATTCCTTCTAATCCAGTTGCAGGAACAACACTAAGTGAAGATGGTAGAACTTTAAGTGTACCTAATGAGGGAACTTGGAGTGTAAATAATGAGGGTATAGTTACATTTACAGCTATAGATGGATTTACCTCTTCACCAACACCAATTGGTTACACTGTTGAGAATATGGAGGGTGCAAGAAGTAATATTGCACAGATTACTTTAACAGAGGGTGGTGTAACAATTACAGCCAATGATGATAATGCAACAGCTAATGGAGCAGAACCTGTAGTTCTCAATGTCCTAGATAATGACCAAGGAGATATAAACAGCTCCTCTGTAAGATTTATTGATGCAAATGGAGATGAAGCAAGAACATTAGTAGTATCAGGTGAAGGAACTTGGAGTGTAGACAACACAGGAGTGGTAACATTTACTGGAGAGAGTGGTTTTGTTGGAACTCCAACACCAGTAAGATATATAGTTCACGCTAATAGAGCAGTTCTAAGTGATACTGCAACCATAACAATTACAGGTACTTGTGACTGTAAAACTTATGATGAGTCTAGTATCCCAGCTATGGGTCAACTAGCAGGAGTACTAATGGTTTTACTTACCATGCTCCTTTCAATGCTCTTTTTACATAAAGAGGAGTTATTTTTAATTAAATAATGTTATAATATATTAATAATTTAAAGGATTTTAAGATGAAAAATATAAAACTATCACTAATTACTCTTATGACACTTGGAACACTTGCTTATGCGGGTGGAGATTTAACAGTAGTAACTCCTTATGAAGAGGAGGATATTAAGTTGGCAGAGGAGGTATATGTTGAGCCTGAACCTGCTCCTGAGCCTGAAGCTACTATTGTTGAAAAACAACCAACTCCTGAACCAGTTATTGCCCCAAAACCATTAGAGCATATTAAGGCTAATGGTTTTTATGCAGGGTTAGGTATATCGGCTTCTCGTTATAAGACAAATTGTAATTGCCCAAACTCTCCTAAAGTAGGGACAGATAAGTCTGCTGGTATTATGGCAAGGGTTGGTTATGACTTTAATAAATATATTGGTATAGAAGCTAGAGGAATTAAAACAAACTGGAAATCTGATGGTGGAAGAGTTCAACATGCTGGACTCTTTGTTAAACCGATGTTACCTGTAGGAGATGCAACTAATATATATGGTCTTGTTGGTGTAGCAAAGACAAAGACAAAAGGGCATTTGCAAACAACAAATACTAACTCTTTAGCAGTCGGTGCTGGTGTAGAGGTTGATTTAAGTAAAGATACTCCAAAAGAGGGAAGATACAATCGACCATTTGATGGACAAGGTGACCAAGAGAAGGGTTTAGGACTCTTTGCTGATTATGAGAGAATGGTAGCTAAATCAGGAGCCCCTGATTTAGATGCTATCTCAGCTGGTATAACTTATGACTTTTAATACTTTTTGACTTCTCTTTTTTAGAGAAGTTACTACTTTTTTTCTTACTTTTCTACTCTCTTTACTTTAATTTGATATAATCACGATAATTTATATAAAGGAACAAACCTTGATAGGAATTGTTGACTATAATATGGGAAATTTAGCCTCTATCATAAATGCTTTTGAGAGTGTTGGAGCAGATATTAAAGTAGAAAGTGACCCTGAAAAATTACAAAACTATGATAAGCTTATTTTACCAGGAGTTGGTGCTTTTGGTGATGCTATGGAGCATTTAAAAAGTAATGGTATGGACAGAGCTGTAAAAGCCTATGCTAAAAGTGGAAAACCTCTTCTAGGAATTTGTCTTGGAATGCAACTTCTTTTTGAGAGTAGTGAAGAGTTTGGAACAACCCAAGGGTTAGGACTTATAGAGGGTAGAGTAGTAGCTTTTGATGAGTCAAAATTTGACCACAAGTTAAAAGTGCCTCACATGGGTTGGAATGAGCTATTTCAACAACCTGTAGGGGCAGACCAACGTATCTGTCCACTCTTTGCAGGATTAAACAATGAATTTTACTTATATTTTGTCCACTCTTTCCACGCAGTATGTGATGACAAATACGCCATAGGAAAAACCTATTATGGTTATGAGTTTGTAAGTGCTGTAAACAAAGAGAACATCTACGGCATACAACCACACCCAGAGAAGAGCCATGAAAACGGTCTAAAGATTATTGAGAATTTTGTAAAATTGTAAAATAGAGAAATAGAGGGGTCTGGTGATTTGTGATTTGTTGCAAAGCAATAAATCATGAATCACCTGACCTCTCGGTAAACACCAAGGAGC
>JALWNF010000044.1 GCA_026995985.1 Campylobacteraceae bacterium | reverse complement strand
ACAAAATAGAATGGATTTAGCAGAGTATTTTCATTTAAGAGAGATTGAACTCTACCGAGAGTTAAACTACTATAATGACTCAGCTTACGATTTTGTTTTAGCATCAGCAATTATAGAGGGGGTTGAGCACTATGGACAACATAGCATTACTCTATATGAGGCAGAGGCTATCTTACGAAGTTATGAAGATGAGATGCAGGTTGAAGAGGTATTAGAAAAAATATCTATACTTCGTGAAGAGATGAGTCTTAGTTAATAGTTTATACCTATACAAATTAAACTAAAAATTTTTAAAACTAAACAATTTATGTTACAAAGTTACGCTATTTTAACATTAAGTCATTAAATTAAAAGTTTTTTTCTACAATTTATTTTATTTGGAGTAAACTTATACAATTCCTCTACAAATAGTTTATATACTTTTGTAAGGAGTCTAAATAAGTTTTAGGTAGGAGCTAGTTACAACTTCTGCAATTAATTAACGAGATAATATCTCTTCTCTTTGTCCTCCTATGCGAAGAGTAAGAGATTTTATTTATTTAAAAAAAAGATATTACAATGTTAAAAAAGACTTTTATCTTACTTTTACTTTTTACCCTTTCGATTTTTGCTAATGTTATTGTTGGAGCTAAACAGACAGAGAAGTATCTTCCTCTTTTAAAAGGGAAACGCGTTGCTTTAGTAGTAAACCAATCCTCTTTAATAGATGGAGAACATCTTGTTGATATACTTTTACAAGAGAAGATAGATATTGTAAAGATTTTTGCTCCAGAGCATGGTTTTCGTGGAACTGCTGATGCAGGGCAACATATTAAGAGTAATTTTGATGCACAGACAGGTTTGCCTATTGTATCACTCTATGGGAAGCATAAAAAGCCAACTAAAAGAGATTTAAAAGATGTTGATATTTTGGTTTTTGATATTCAAGATGTTGGAGTTCGATTTTATACCTATCTTTCAACTTTGCACTATATTATGGAGGCAGGAGCAGAACAACATAAACCTGTAATAGTTTTAGATAGACCTAACCCAAATGGAGACAGAATAGATGGTGAGGTTTTGAACTTAAAATATAAATCATTTGTAGGAATGCACCCTGTTCCAATACTATACGGTATGACCATTGGGGAGTATGCAAAGATGATAAATGGACAGGGGTGGTTAAAGGGGCATAAGAAAGTAGATTTAACCGTTATTCCTTTAGCTAACTATACTCATAATACACCTTACTCTTTGCCTGTAAAACCTTCTCCTAATTTACCTAATGATTTGTCAATATATCTCTACCCATCATTAGCATTTTTTGAGGGGACTGTATTTTCAGTAGGGCGTGGAACAACCAAACAGTTTCAGCTCTATGGTAATCCATACTACAAGAAGCATAACTTCTCTTTTACACCTATCTCTAGAGATGGTGCAAGGTATCCAAAGCACAAAGGTAAAAAGTGCTATGGTGTCGATTTGAGTTCTGAGCCAATTATAAGTGGAGCAGGGATTAACCTTGAGTATCTTTTAGATGCCTATAGAAACTATCCTTATA
>JALWNF010000043.1 GCA_026995985.1 Campylobacteraceae bacterium | reverse complement strand
GCCCCCCCATTTGCAAAATAACAAAGGACAAAATATGCCCTACCCTAAAATAACTCCAACCCAAATATCCCAAAAACTCCAAAAAAGATTTAGCAAATATGGTCACCTCTCTCTAGCCGATTTACCAAAACCATCAGAGTTTAAAGATATAGATAGAGCCACAGCACGTATAGTAAAAGCTATTCACACAGGTGAAAAGATAGTATTGATAGGTGACTATGATGTTGATGGAGTTGTCTCTACTACACTTATGGTGATGTTCTTTGAAGAGATTGGAGTTAAATTAGATTGGATAATCCCTAACCGTTTTCGTGATGGGTATGGACTCTCACCAAATCTTATTCCAAGAATTAAGGATTATGATTTAGTCTTTACTGTTGACAATGGTATATCTGCTATTGAGGCTTCAAAGGAGTGTAAAAGGCTTGGAGTTGACCTAATTATTACAGACCATCATATTGTCCCCTCTACGTTGCCTGAAGCTTATGCTATTGTCAACCAAAAACAAGAGGAGTGTACTTTTCCTTATGAAGAGATATGTGGGGCTCAAATTGCATGGTACCTCATAGCGTCACTCAGCAGGGCTTTAAAGGCAAAAATAGACCTAAAGGCATACCTAGGGTTGGTTAGCATAGCAATCATAGCAGATATGATGCCTCTACACCATATTAACCGTGCTATGGTAAAGGCTGGTTTACAACTTTTAAATCGTTCAGAGTTACCTGCTATTAAAGCTTTTAGACAACATTTAGATAAAGAGGTATTAAATGCTGAAGATATTGGTTTTCAGATTGCTCCTGTGCTAAACTCAGCAGGACGTATGGACGATGCTAAATGGTCAGTTGAGTTTCTCTTAAGCTCCAATATCTATGATGCAAGAGTCCGTTTAGAGCGTCTAGTGGAGTTTAATGAAACTAGAAAAGCTATGGAGCAGAAAATTACAGATGAGGCAATAGAGCAGGTAGATATTGACGATGACATCTTAGTAGTTACCGGAGAGGATTGGCATGAGGGGGTTATAGGAATTGTTGCTGCTAGAATTGGTAGACGTTTTGAGAAGCCTTGCATTGTCTTAACACGGGATGAAAATGGAGACTTTAAAGGTAGTGGTCGTAGTTTTCATGTCTGCAATCTCTTTAAGGTAACTAACCTCTGTCGTCCTATTCTTAAAAAATTTGGAGGACACGAATCTGCCATAGGACTTAGTTTAGAGGCTAAAAATTTAGAGCAGTTTAAGCAGGAGTTGCAACAACACTACAAAGCACAAAACTACCCTAAGCAACTGATTGACCCAGATATTTTAGGTGAACTAAGTTTTTCACATATTGACTTTGAACTTGTGAATCTACTTAAGAGTTTTGAGCCGTATGGTCAAGGAAATCCACGTCCAAAGTTTATTAGTAGCAATGTTATTATAGAAGATGTCAATGATATGGGGAAATCTAAAGAGCATAGACGTTTTACTTTTTCTCAAAATGGAGTAGTGCAACAGGCTGTACTTTTTAAGACTAAAGAGGTTTTTCACATAGGGCAAGTGGTCTCTGTAGTTTATGAGATAAATGAGAATCGCTTTAACAATCGTGTTACTTTGCAGTTGATGGTGGAGAAGATTTTTTAGTTATTAAAAATAGATAATTTTAGAATCTTATTGACAATATTAAAAAAATAAAGTAAAATTCTTTTATAAAATTTTTTTAATAAAAGGAAAGCAATGTTTAGAGAACTATTACGATTTTTATTTACTAAAAAACATCAAAATCTTAACAAAGTAAGAATTACGGTTAAGAGTGTGGAAGATTGAAATCTTTCACTATATTTTATCTAAGAGAATTGGTTAACCTATTTAAAGAAAATTTCTGTTGTTTATTATGTTTTAAACCCTTTTAGATTATTATCATAAAAAAAGATTTAATAAGGTTATATATGGGGTTAGCTAAAAAATTATTTTCTATTATTTTTGTATTTATAAGTAGTATAAGCTTTGCAGTTAGTGTACCTGATAGTTTAGCACAAGAGATTTCTAATATTCCTTTAAATAAATTTAACTATAGTATATATATTCAAGCTGTAGATTCAGACTATCCTATTGCTTCATGGCAAGCTTATGTTGTTCGTAAACCTGCTTCTGTTATTAAACTCTTAACCACCTACTCTGCTCTTTTAAATTTAGGTTTTGACTATCGTTGGGCAACTAAATTTTACTATACAGGAAAGATACAAAATGGTATCTTAAGGGGTGATTTTTATGTAAAAGCTTCAGGTGATTCTACACTCTCAACAGAAGATTTAGATGATATAGTCTCACAAATTAGAGCAAAAGGAATTCGTAAGATTAAGGGGAATATTGTTATTGACCGAACACTATTTCGAGTCTCTTCTAGAAATAACTCAGGATTCGATAAAAACAAATATAGCCCATACAATGCCATGCCAGATGCAATTATGTTTAATAAACGCAAGAGTACATTTTGTATTACTCCTCACTCTAAACGAGCTAAAATAGTTAAAGATATACCTGATAAAAGTTATAGAATTGTAAATAAGCTACGTATTGTTGGTGGCTCTTGTCGTAGAGGTCGCTCTTGGCCAAGAGTAAAAATTAAAACAGACTCCTCATCTCGTTCAACCGTCTTTTTAACAGGTAAGCTATCTAGAAACTGTGGTACTAGAAAAATATGTAAAGTCATCTCTATGCCTCATAGAGCATTCTACTATGCATTAAAAGAGAAGCTTTTAGACAGAGGCATAAAGGTAACAGGAACACTAAAGTTAAAAAGAGTACCTAAAAAAGCAAAATATCTATTTGCACACTACTCTGAACCCCTAGAGAGTGTTATCTCAACCATTGCTAAAAAATCAGATAATCTAATGGCGAGGCAACTCTTTTTGACACTTGGAGCAACCTATTTTACTCCTCCAAGTACGCTTTATAAAAGTAGAAAAGCTGTACTAAACACACTTAAGAAGTACCATATTTTAGAGGGGACTACATATATAGACAATGGTTCAGGACTCTCACGCTCTGCTAAGATAACGGCTAAAACGTTAGCAAATCTTTTAAACCATGCATATAGATACTATGGAGAACGCTGGATGAATACACTCTCTATAGCAGGGATTGATGGAACTATTCATAACCGTTTTAAATACTCAACTGTCTTTGGTAGAGCATGGATGAAGACAGGAACTATTAAAGGGGTTAAAAATATTGCAGGATATGTTGAGGGAGTTTCAGGAAGACGTTATGTAGTAGTTGTACTTGTTAATGATAAACATGCACACTCTTATGGTTATAAGTTAGCCAACAGAGTCATTGAGTGGGTAGCAGATACACAATGATACCCTCTAACTCTATAGCTGTTATCTTAGCAGGAGGAAAAAGCTCTCGTATGCAACAAGACAAGGCACTTCTGCCATTTGGAGGATTTAACTCTTTAGCTGAGTTTCAATATAGACGCTTATGTAAAATATTCTATAAAGTATATATCTCTTCTAAAGATAATAAGTTTGATTTTGATGTAGAGATTATAGAAGATAGATACAAAGGCTCTTCTCCTTTAGTAGCATTAGTTTCAATCTTTGAAGCATTAGAAGAGGTAGATGAGATTTTTCTGTTGAGTGTCGATGCTCCATTTGTTGGTAAGTCTACTTTTAATACTCTATACAAGAACAACTCTTCTGTTGTAGATGTTACTGTTGCTGAGTCAAACAAAGGATTAGAGCCACTATGTGCTATCTACCATAGAAGTTGCCTTAAAGAAGCTAAAAGGGCTTTAGAGGCAGATAGACATAAGCTAATATCTCTTTTTGATAGATTAACTATAAAAAGAGTTAAAATTAAAGATGAAGATATCTTTATGAATCTTAACTACCCTAATGAGTATGAGAGAGCACAAGCAATGTATATGTAGTTAAATTAAACTCTTCTCATCTATCATCTGTCGAATCATGCTTTGAGTAAATATAACAAATTTATTAAATAGTTCACTCTTATATTTGTCTTTGTGATAAATCATATAAAAGTTGCGTCTACACTCAAAGTTTTTAAGAGGAACTTGGAATAGTTTTTTATCTTTTAGTTCTCGTGTAACAGCTATTTTTGAGATACAAGTTAAACATTGGTGGTTAATAAGTAGTGATTTTATAGATTCAGTATGTCCAAGTTCTAAAAATATATTTATATGGTCTACTTTGTCTTTTACATAGTCTAAGAAGACATCACGAGTCCCTGACCCCTCTTCTCTTAGTACCCACTTTTTATCCTGTATAGTATCTATAAAACACTCATCTTTTAGCGACTCATCGGTAGTAACAACTACTAACTCATCAACACCAATAATAGTCTTGATGATTTCAGGGTCATTTACCATACCCTCAATAAATCCAACATCAAGTTCACCATCTTTTATAAGTTCAACAATCTTTTTTGTATTTCCCTCTTTGAGTGCAACTTTTACCTCTGGATAGGTATTCATATATGAGCAGATAATAGGAGGCATAAGATAATCAACTATGGTAGTACTTGCTCCAACTCTAATCATACCTTTGTTTATGGTATTTTTAAACTCATACTCAATATCGTTAATTTTTTTCAATATAGGTGTAATCTCTTTCTCAAAAGCACGACCCATCTCATTAAGAATGAGTTTCTTATTGATTCTATCAAAAAGAGGGTTACCTAAAATTTTCTCTAACTCTTTGATTGCCATAGAGATGGCTGACTGGCTAAGTCCCATAGCTTTAGCTACATTTGTAAGGTGCCCCTCTCTAACAACATTTAAAAATATCTCTAGTTGACGTAGTGTTAATTTATCTCTTTTCTCTTTCATGCAAATATTATATCAAAAAAATAGTTTACTTCAATAAAATAGATAAAAAAAATTTAATATATACTATATTAAATCAACTCCCTTTTCACCTTTTATCATAGCTCCAATAACATAAGCATCGCTATTTGCACAGATAGACTCTACATCTTCACTATTAACCACTAAGACCATTCCTACACCCATATTAAATGTTCTAAACATCTCCTCTTCATCGACATAGTTAGAGATAAATTTAAAGATAGGAAGTACCTTTATACTATCTTTAGAGATTTGAGCTCTAATACCCTCTGGAAGTACACGAGGTAGGTTCTCAACAATCCCCCCACCTGTAATGTGAGCAAGAGCTACAATTTTATCTTTGTTAGCTTTAAACTCTTTAACATAGATACGTGTTGGCTCTAAAAGAGTCTCAATAAGAGCTCTCCCCTCAAACTCAGAATCTAAGCTCATGCCTAATTTATCAAAAAAGAGTTTTCTAACAAGTGAGTAACCGTTTGAGTGAATACCTGAACTTGGAAGTGCTAAGATAATCTGTCCCTCTTTAACTTTAGATACTCTATCCATTTCACTCTTTTCAGCAATACCTACAGCAAAACCTGCTAAATCAAAGTCATCATTTGAGTACATACCTGGCATCTCTGCTGTCTCTCCACCCACAAGCGAACACTCTGCTCTTCGACACCCCTCGGCAATTCCTGCTACTACATCTTTTGCATTTTGTGGCACTAGATGACCTGTTGCATAGTAGTCCAGAAAGAACATAGGTGTTCCAAAGTTACAGATAAGGTCATTGACACACATTGCAACAAGGTCAATTCCAACTGTATCAAACTTGTTACTATCAATAGCTAGTTTTAGCTTGGTTCCAACCCCATCTGTTGCAGAGAGAAGTACAGGCTCTTTGTATCCTGTTGGAAGTGCATAAGCACCAGCAAATGAACCAATACCTCCAATAACATTTTTATCAAATGTAGATTTTACATCTGCTTTAATTGCTTCAACAAAGCTGTTTCCTGCATCAATATCAACACCTGCATCTTTATATGAAATTTTTGCCATAAGTTGTCCTAAAGTTGTGATTAAAAAATTGCGACATTATATCTAAAGTTAGCTGTTTAACTTTCGTCCAAGTTTCTCTTCTACAGAGTTGATTTTTCTTCTCAATCTTCCTACTTTGCCCTCTCTCCAATCAATCTTAATAGATGAGTAGACTCGACCACAATCTTTTTGTAACTCTTTATAGGCTTTGTTAATTACATCTAAAGCCTCTTCGACTGTGTTAGCCTCAATAATAGTACCCATTGGGGTAAGCTGATACTCTAGCCCACTTCTATCGACAATATCTAAAACTCTTGCTACAAATACACTTTTACTTTGTGTCTTCTCTGTTGGAAACATTGAAAACTCTACTAATGCTGACATTTTTACTCCTAATATTAAATGATACTATCATACATAAAAGAGAGTTTAATTATGTTAAAATATGGCTATAGATTGAATATTTTAGGAGGCATAAAGTGCCATATTTAAAACTATTGACAAACATTATACTAGCCATATCTCTTAGCTCCTTTTTAGGAGGGTGTTCAGATAGTAAAGATAATAAACAAGAGAGAAAAACTACACTTCTAAAGGGGGAGCCTAGCGAAGAGCACTCTAGGCTTTCTCAAAAATATTTTGATGAGGGAGAGTTTAAAAAAGCTTTAGCAGAAGATAAGAAACAACTAGAAGAGGATTTAAAGTATTATGAAGAGGATAGTCCTGAGATAGCACTTGACTATAATAATATAGGTTTAGATTATGATGAACTAAAAGAGTACACAAAAGCAATTGAGTACTATAAAAAAGCTATGAAGATAGATGATAAAACATTAGATGAGAACAGCACAGAGAGGTCAACTACCTACTATAACTTTGCCTCTTCCAATGAAGCTTTAGGTAACTACGATAAGGCGTTAGAGTACTATCTAAAAGCATTAGAGATAGATAAGATTGGTTTAGGTGAGTTTAGTAGAGATGTCCTAGATGAGCATGAAGATATTGCAAAACTATATGAGAAGATGGGTAAGTTTAAATTGGCACTTAAACAGTATCAAGAGATTTCTGATATTGTTGCTCATGGTTCTAATCCTAATAGTCAGAGAGCAAAACGAATAAAAGCAAAGATAGAGGCACTCAAAAAGAGACTCAAATAGATGCATGATGTCATTATTGTTGGAGCAGGGGCTAGTGGTTTAGTTACAGCTATTGTCTCTGCTCGTAGAGGTAAACGGGTTCTTATTTTAGAAAAGAATACTAGAGTAGGTAAAAAGCTTTTAGCTACAGGTAATGGGAAGTGTAATATTACAAATCAACGCCCAACGACAGAACGTTACTACTCTAGTAACCCTCATTTTATATATAAAGTCTTTGAAGGGTATAGCTATCAGTCTGTCAAGCAGTTTTTTAGGTCTATAGGTTTAGAGCTTATAGAGGCAAAAGAGGGAAAAGTCTTTCCCATGTCTCTCCAAGCATCTTCTGTAGTTGAGCTTCTATTGGCTGAGTGTAGAGAGCTTGGTGTTGAGGTACGTTGTAAGGTTGAGGTAGAGCGTATTGAGAGAGTAGGGGAACTCTATGAGATTAAATACAATAGTGGCATTGAAATAGCAAAAGCCATAGTTATAGCTACAGGACACCTCTCTGCTCCACAGTTAGGAGGTGTAGACTCAGGGATAGTCTTTGCAAAGAGACTAGGGCACACTACTATTAAGTCATTTCCTACCTTAGTTCAGTTAACATCGCCTATAAAAAGGCTTGAGCGAATAGCAGGAGTAAAGGTAGAGAGTAGGGTCAGCCTAAAAACAGGTGAGGGAAGGGTTATTCAGAGACATGGTGATGTTCTCTTTACCTCTTATGGTATCTCTGGTTTAGCTATTTTAGATATTAGCCGTTTTGTAATAGTGGAGCTTTTAAAAAAGAAAAGTATTATGTTAACCATAGATTTAATGCCCAAGATGTCACAAGAACAACTCTTGGCACTTATGCGTAAAAGTTTAGTTAAAAAGAGTTCCAAACCTCTTACTATATGGTTGCAAGGGTTTATAAACAAAAAGCTTATATTGCCTATTTTAGAGCCACTAAAACTAAAAAATGAGACGATTAGTTCTCTCTATGCAAATAGGAAAAGTTTAGAAGATATTGTCTATAAAATCAAAAACTTTGAGTTTGAGGTCAATGGAAGCAGAGGCTACAGAGGTGCAGAGGTTGCTACAGGTGGAGTTAACACTAAAGAGATAAACCCTAAAACTATGGAGTCCAAAAAGCATAAAGGGCTTTATTTTACAGGTGAGGTTTTAGATGTCGATGGTGACAGAGGAGGGTTTAACCTCCATTTTGCTTGGGTTTGTGGGCTTAGAGCTGGGGGGAGTATATAGTTATAAACTCTCTTTTTATTATAAAATCTGAATTTGAAGGAATACCATATCTACAAAAGTCTAAAAACAGCTAATATTTTAATTTTGCAATGAAGTTTACACTATCTTCTCCTATAAGAGAGTGCCTCTAAAAGATGTCTCTTCTCTATGTTAGGAGAACCTTCTAAGTCAGCAATAGTCCTAGCTACTTTTTTAATTGAAGCGATACTTCGATGTGAGAGAGAAAAACGCTCAATTGCAGAAAAGAGAACTTTTTGACTCTCTTGGTTTAGCACACAAAACTTTTCTATTTCACTCTCATTTAGTTTTCCATTAAGATTTTTTTGCCCTCTTCTCTTTTGTTGAATAAAGGCTTGGTTTACCATCTTTTTTAGCTCTTTAGAGGAGTAGCTTTTTTTGTCATTTATGCTAATCTCTTGCATTACTACAAATAGGTCAATTCTATCTAAAAATGGGTCAGAGAGTCGGTTTTTATAACGCTTTATCTCCTGCTCTGAACATCTACAGCTTTTTGTCTTAGAGAGGGCATTACCACAAGGACAAGGATTCATTGCTCCTACAAACATAAGGTCAGCTTCATACTCTACTTTTGAGTTTACTCGTGAGATATTTACTCTTTTATCTTGTAGTGGCTCTCTAAGGGCTTCTAATATATTTTTATTGAAGTGAGGAAGTTCATCAAAAAATAAAATACCATTGTGAGCTAGAGCAACTTCACCAATTTTAGCTTTGTATGAACCTCCACCAAAAATAGATGCAGATGTAGCAGTATGATGAGGAGAACGCATAGGGCGTTTAGCTTTAAAATCAGGTATCTCTCCATCTAAAAATTGATGTTTAGCAATTGAGAGTATCTCCTGCTCTTGTAGTGGTGGTAGTATATCTTTTAGGCGTTTAGCTATCATACTCTTTCCACAACCTGGGTTTCCCTCCATTAAAAAGTTATGCATTCCAGCTGCTGCAATCAATGCTGCTCTTTTTGCAATACTCTGCCCCTTAACATCGGCAAAATCAGATGTTATCTCAATATGGTCATAAAAAATCTCATTGTTAATCTCTATCTTATCTGCTTTATACTCAAATTGTGTAGCAGAGGCTTGAAAGTTTTTCTCTTTTAGAAGTTGAATTGCTTCACTTAGTCTCTCTACTGCAATAAACTCTACTCCTGCAATATGACTTAGATACTTCATTGCACTCTTTGGAACAATGGCACGTTGTAGTAATCCCTGCTCTTTAAGTGAAAGAATAATAGGAAAGAGTGTTGAGCTTGATTTTACTCTGCCATCAAGACCCAACTCTCCAAAAACAAATAGATTCTCCTCCTCTATAGACTCTTTGTGTAGGGCATTAAGTAGTGCAATTGAGAGGTCAAAGTGTGTTCCATGCTTCTTTAGGTCAGATGGGCTAAGGTTAATAGTAATTTTTAGAGGTGGAAAGGTAAAGTTGTTGGTTAGTAGAGCAGACTTTACACGCTCTTTTGCCTCCTGAATATCTGAACTTGCAAGTCCAACAACAGAAAAACCAGGGAGTCCTTTAGTAAATGTAGCCTCTACCTCTATACTTTTTGCCACAAGCCCATCTAGTGTTGCACAAATCAAGTGATTCACAATAGCTTTTTTCTTAGTTGATTCTAGTTTTGGTGGAAGATTACCACTATGGTTATTTTGGCTCATATATTATTTTAACATAAAAAAATAAATTTTGTTATAAAAATCTTAAATTGTAATACTTTTTTACTGTTATTATTTAAAAAATATCTTTAAATAAGTTTGCTTTTAAAAGTTTAAAAATGATATAGGAGTGATATAGAGAAGAGATGTTATAATTTTTTTATTAAAAAGTAAGGCAAGTTAATATGTTATTTAAATATAAAGGTATAACTAAACAAGGAAAAAGTACCAAAGGAGCTATAGAGGCTTCAAGTATAGAGGAGGCAAAGCAGAAACTAAAGGCACAAGGTATCTTCTATCAAGATATATCTGAGAGTTCTCAGATTAATATTAAAAACTTTTCACAACGCCAAATGCCAGGACCATTGCTATCCTCTTTTGCTAAAGAGTTATCATCTTATCTTAACTCTGGAATGACTATCTTAACTGCAATTAAGCTTATTGAGGGGCAACATAAAAATGAGAAGAAGTATACCTCTTTTTTAGCTTCTCTAAGAACTATGATTGAAGAGGGAAAGTCACTCTATCATGCTTTAGCATCTCAGTCAGTCTATGCTATGCCTGATTTCTTTTTACAGAGTATTAATGTTGCTGGACAGAGTGGCAAGATGGTTCCTGTGCTTATTCAGATGGGAACATTTTTCTCCTCTCAGGCAAAAATTAAAAAGCAAGTTAGTAATGCTATGGCTTATCCACTTTTTATCTTTATTGTAGCAATTTTAATGACAGGATTTCTTATTGCTGTTGTTGTGCCTAAAATTACAGGTATATTTGCTGATACAGGGCAAGAGCTACCAGAGATAACTAAGTTTGTTTTAGGTGTTAGTAACTTCTTAACAACTAACTATATAGTAATAATTGTTGGGTTTTTAGGAACAATTTTTATTTTTAAGTTAGCCTATAAATATATTTATGGATTTAAAAAGGCTTACGATAGCTTTATGTTAAAGATGCCTGTTATTGGAGAGCTTATTCAAAACCATGAGCTTGGACGTTTCTCTTATATACTATCTCTTATGTTGGATTCTGGAGTATCTTATGCTCATGCTGTAAAGTTGGCAACTACTACTTTTTCAAATGCTGCAATGAAAGAGAGTTTTGAGTCAGCTTCTAAGAGAGTTATTGAGGGAAACAAACTCTCCACCTCATTGCAACGAGGAAAAGGAGTTTTACCAAAACGTAACTTTATGCAAGCATTGGCCCTTGGTGAGGAGTCTAGTGAGGTGGCAAGTATTTTAAGTAATGTTGCTGCACTCTATCGTGAAGAGAATGATGATAGGCTAAAGATGTTACTATCTCTGCTTGAGCCATTTATGATGCTCTTTATTGGTTTGGTTGTTGGGGTTATTGTCGCTGCTATGCTTTTACCTATCTTCTCAATGAACTTAGGTTCATAATGGTACAATTTCATTTTAGGAGTTTAAAATGGCAAAAAAACAGCGATTTAGAGATATAAAAAAAAATAGAGTTACAAAAGGTGAAGAAGAGAAGGTAGAGAAACCTGCTATTCCTTATGCTAGTAAAGGCAAAAGAGCAAAAGCATTTTTAACCGATATTTTTATGCTTTTTATGCCTATTATGTATGCTGTTATCTATTTGGTAATGGACGGAAGAGAGGGAGCTTCAGAGGAGAAACTTTTAGCATGGACTTATGTAATGGTTCCCTATTTAATAATCTTGACAATTTTTATGTATAAAGATGAAGGAAGAACACCAGGGGCTAGGTCACAAGGGTTAAAGGTTATTGAGTTTCATACACTAGAGAACCCCTCTTTGTTCTCTATTGTTTTTAGAAATTTAATGTTACCTTTTAGTCTGTTTATTCCTTTTTTTTGGTTTGTACCTCTTTTTCGTAAAGATGGACGTACCATTCATGACCTTTTAAGTGCTACTTGTTTGATTATTGACCCAAATCCTCCTCAAAATATGGCAACCCAAAAAAAATCTAATTGATGAAATTACTCCTATCTCTATTTTATTTTGCCTACTTTGCTTTAGTAGGTGTATATATTGTCTTTGTACCTAAGACACTTTTGGATTTTGAGTATACTAAGTTACAGATAGGTATTATTGGCTCTGCTGCACCATTTATGCGTTTTTTGCTTCCATTTGTATTTAAATACTATATTGAATTAACCCAACATGTTTTCCGTTTAGCACTTCTGTTTACCTTTGTTGGAGCAGTACTACTGCTTAGTACAGTAGAGAACTTTTGGATATATCTAAGTGCAAATCTACTCTTTGGTGCATCTATGGGTGTTATTTTACCTTTTGTTGAGACCATTGCTCTAAGTACATTGAGTAAAAAGCTCTATGGGAAGATTCGGCTTTGGGGTTCTGTTGGATTTATTGTTGTAGTTCTTACCTTAGGAGAGCTTAATCTCTCTGCTACTTCAACACTCTATTGTCTGTCACTTTTAGCATTTTTTACTTTTCTATTTGGTTACTCTATTGTTCATCAAGATAGTGTAGCCAAAGAGGAAGCAAAGGAGAACACTTCAGCCTTCTCCTTAACAAAATATTGGGCATTTTGGAGTAGTATCTTTCTTATGCAGGTTGCTTTTGGTGGTTTTTACACCTTTTTTACTATCTATGCAGGAGAGCAGGGATTCTCTTCAGAAGTAGTCTCATATCTATGGAGTTTTGGTGTTATTTGTGAGATTGTTATGCTCTACTTTCAAGGACCACTACTCCAGCGTAATCTCTTAAATATTTTACAGTTTGCAACGGTTGTTACTGCCTTTAGATGGCTTATGCTATACCTATACCCATCTTCACTACTTTTGACCTTTCTAGGGCAATCTCTACACGCTATAAGCTTTGCTCTGTATCATACAGCAGCGATTAGTTATGTCTTTTCTCTCTATACACAAAAGCGTTTAGCCCAACAGTTCTTTTTGGGTATATCTTTTGGATTAGGTGGGGCATTTGGAGCATTTGTAGCAGGAGTGGTTTATGAGAGCTATCCTAAGCAACTCTTTTTAGTTGAATCTTTTATTGCTTTTTTAGCATTTTTAATGCTATTGGTTCATACAAGACGTAAGAACCAATAGAGATATTTTACTTAGAGTTTTTTACTAACTCTTTTGCTTGCTCAACCCACTTTTCACGTTCTATTTTACCTGGAAAAGCACCTATAGCACTATTTAGCCATATAACTTCCTCTTTAGTAAAGTTAGCAATTTGATAAAAGTAGTAGATTCCTAGGTCATTAAGAGTCTTTTCTGAAACTTTTCCAATACCTTTTATAAGTTGAAGATTATCTTTTTCTCCTTCTCTTGGTTCTGATAGTAGTGTAGGTTTCTTTCCAACCTCTTTTGATTCACTACTTACAGGTGTTGACTCTTTATTTAGCTGTTCTCTTTGGTCAATATGTAGTTCATGTGTCCCTTTTTTGCCTTCATTGCAACTACTCCTTTTTGCACAACTAGATTTACCAATTAAGTAACCAATAACTCCTCCAATTAATGCTACAAATATAAAGTATATAATACCTTCAGACATAATATTCTCCTTTATCACTAAAATAAACTATTTATACTATCTATCTATTATATAAGTTTAAAAATAAAGTTTACTTAAAATAAACTTTTTTATTAAGCAATCTTAAAAATATAATGTTTTTTTTAGAAAAATTGGTTGGAGAACCCTATAGGTATAGGGGATAGTTGCTATACCATAAAGACAACAGTATTTATAATAGGATAGCGTTTCTTAGTACGTACAATAAACTTGCGAACAATGCCATTTATCTCTTTTTGAATTGTATTACTAGAAGTTAACTGTTTCTCATCTGCATTAATTAAGAATGTATCAATAATATTTTCAATCTCATGAGTAAATCGTTTACTATCTTTTTTCGGAACTAATCCACTAGAGTTAACAACTACTTTTCCTATTAATTTTTTTGTTGACTTGTTAAGTTGCATAGCAATATTGACAATACCATCTTGTGAAAGTTTCTGTCTATCTTCAACTACATCAGATTTTATCTCTTGGTTGTTTTGGTTATCAATATAGCTTTTACCTGTTTTTACACTTTTTACCTTTTTAATATATTTAGTTGTAATCTCAATCTGGTCACCATCACTCATAAGTAGAATATTTCTAGGGTTCACCCCACACTCAATAGCTGTTTTAGAGTGCTTAAATATATGATTGTATTCGCCATGGACAGGTAAAAAGAATTTAGGTTGAACCAATCGTAAGATGAGTTTTTGCTCCTCTTGGGCTGCGTGACCAGAGACATGAATATTTTCAAAGTCTTTATATCGTACAGTTACCCCTGCTTTAACTAACTTATTCATAAGTGAAGAGACAGAACTCTCATTTCCTGGAATAGCATGAGCAGAGATAATAATAGTATCACTCGGTTTTAGCTTTACATGCCTATGCTCATTAGTTGCCATTCTTGAAAGAGCAGCCATGATTTCTCCTTGTGAACCTGTTGTTACAATAAGTAGTTTGTCATCAGGATACTTTGGTATTTCATGAGATTCAATAAAATGTTTATCTTCAATATCTACATAGCCTAAGCGTCTTGTTGTCTCAATATTTCTCTCCATTGAGCGTCCAATAACACAGATTTTTCGTCCTGCCTCAATGCCTCTCTCCATTGCTTGGAAAATACGGTGTGTATTTGATGAGAAGGTTGACATAATAACTCTACCTGTTGCAAGAGCAAATAGTCTGTCAAATGTTTTTCCTACAACTGCTTCAGATTTTGTAAACCCTGGGGTATGAGAGTTTGTACTATCTGAAAAGAGACAAAGAACACCTTTTGAGCCATAGTAGGCATAACGTTGTAAATCCATAGTTTGATTATCAATAGGTGTATGGTCAACTTTAAAATCTGCTGTATGAATAAATGTACCTGCTTTTGATTCAATTGCCAATGAACAGGCATCTATAATAGAGTGAGTATTGTGCATCCACTCAATCTTGAAGCTACCTATTTGATACTGTTTTCTTTTAGTTACATAATTAAATAGCTTAACATGCTCCATAAGACCATGCTCTTGAAACTTATTTTCTATCATAGCTAATGCAAGAGGTGTTCCCCAAATCGGAAACTGTAACTCTTTATAAAGATAAGGCATAGCTCCAATATGGTCCTCGTGAGCATGGGTAATAACTACAGCTACAATCTTATCTTTTATAGCATGTAGATAAGAGAAATCAGGAACTAAAATATCAACCCCATGCATTGTCTCATCAGGAAATGACATACCTACATCAATAATAAAGGCACTCTCATCATCTTCCATAACAGCTATATTCCCTCCAATCTCTCCAAGACCACCTAAAGGAGTAAATCTCACTTTATGGTTATTGTGTTCAATCTGCTTCCAAGGGTTCATACGCAAGTCATTAACTTCTATATTTTCTAAAATAGAAGCTTTCATAGCATCACTCATTGGTCCTGAGATATTTTTTTTAGTTCGTCGTCCATTACCAATACGACTTGCTTTTTTATTCTTATGATTTTGCTTAGTTGCTCTATTTTGTTCACTCTTTTTATGTTGAACCTTTTTATGTTGAACCTTTCCTTGAGATTTATGACTTAAATTATGTTTAGGCTTCTCTCCATTCTCATCTATTTCAGATTTCTCTTTAATAGTGCTAACATGAAGAGGTTGAATAGGAGGTTTTGGTCGTCTATGTGGATTACCTGCTCGTCTAGGTCTATCAGGTCGTTCTCTTCTTGATTTTATATCTGTACTATTTTGAGTATTACTTTTTATTACATTCTCTTGATTTTGACTTTTTTCTTGTTGCTTGTTCTCTTCCATCTATACTATCCTTGTTTAATTCATTATATAAGTGATGATAAATAGATGTCTCAACTTCATGAGGTCTGATGGAAAGATTTTGTTTTAGCTTATGAAGTATCTCTTCAATCTTATCTTTAGAGTAGTGAGTGCTTAGATTTTTGACCAACTTTTTTCTAGGTTGTTTAAATGCAACCTTTAAAAATTTTTCAAAATCTTCATTATCTTCACTACGTTTTTTACATATTAAAAGAATCGAAGAGGTCACTTTTGGTGGAGGAATAAAATTTTCTGCTCCAACATCAAAAAGTAGCTCCCCAGAACCTACTGTTTGAGTAAGTACAGAGAGTCCTGAAAACTCTCTCTGCCCTACCTCTGCTGAAAACTTTTTAGCAACCTCTTTTTGAACCATAACCAAAATCGATTGGCAATGCTCATCTTTTAATGCTTTTAAGATAATATTGGTGGCAATATAGTAGGGTAAATTTGCCACAAGATGATATGGTTCATCTAGTAGTCTATTTTCCCCCCAATACTCTAGTACATCTCCACATTTAAGTGTTAGTGTCGCTGTGTGGAGTGCGTCACTAAATATCTTTTGGAGATGTTCACATAATCTTTTATCAACCTCAAATGCTGTGACATTTCGAGTTAAAATTAACTCTTTGGTTAAATCACCTAAGCCAGGCCCAATCTCTGCAACTTGCAAGTTATCATTGGGAATCGATTGGATGATTTTTTTTATTATCGCGTCATTTTTTAAAAAGTTCTGCCCAAAACGTTTGTTGGCAAACTCTGATAGATTTTCAATTTTATTCATTTTACACAATTCTTACTTAATATTAACTATTTGAGTTATAATTCTATCATAATAATTGTAAGGAATACGATGGAATATTTTGCAAAACGAATTATACCTTGCTTAGATGTAGACAATGGTAGAGTTGTTAAGGGTGTTAACTTTGTAGGTCTAAGAGATGCAGGTGACCCTGTAGAGGTAGCAAAGCGTTATAATGTTGAGGGTGCTGATGAGATTACCTTTTTAGATATTGGAGCAACTCATGAGGGACGGGACACTATTGTAGATGTTGTCAAAGAGGTAGCAAAAGAAGTATTCATTCCTCTTACTGTTGGAGGGGGAATTAGAGAGTTAAATGACATCTACAAACTTTTAAATGTAGGTTGCGATAAAGTAAGCATTAACTCTGCTGCTATTAGACGACCAGAGTTTATTGATGAGGGTGCAAAACGTTTTGGCTCACAATGTATAGTTGTAGCCATAGATGCCAAAAGAGTAGCTCCTAACAAGTGGCACATCTTTACACATGGAGGAAGAAATGACACAGGCATTGACGCTTTAGAGTGGGCAAAAGAGTCTTATAATAGAGGAGCAGGGGAGTTGCTTATAACCTCTATGGACGCAGATGGGACAAAAGCTGGATTTGACAATGAGTTAAACTCACGTATTGCAGAGTTAGTCAACATTCCAATTATCGCCTCAGGTGGAGCTGGAACAATGGAGCATATAAGAGATGCATTTATAAAAGGTAATGCCGATGCTGCTTTAGCTGCTTCTATTTTTCACTTTAGAGAGATAGATATTATGGATTTAAAACACTATCTCCGTAATGAAAATATACCTGTAAGGATTTAGAGATGTTTATCTGTGCAGGAGAGAGTGAGAATTTTGATTTTGCTAAACCTATGGGTATTGGTATGATTGATATGGCAATGAATCTATCACGCTATTTAGAGAATAAAAAGCCACCCTTTTTAATGTTTATTGGAACAGCTGGGTCTTATGGTATACACAATATTTTTGATATTATCCACTCAAAAACAGCAACCAATATTGAAAACAGTTTTTTTAATGCTAATGCCTATACACCAATAGATAATATGATTTCAACCTATGAAGGTGTTGTTAAAGCAACATCACTACTTAATAACTCCAATGTTTCACGTGAAACTATTGTCAACTCATCTAATTATATTACAACAGACAAGAGATTGTCAAAGTACTATTTAGAGAATGGAATAAGTCTTGAAAATATGGAATTTTTTTCTGTCTTGAGAGTTGCTAAAGAGTTTAATGTTCCTGTTGCAGGAGTTTTTATTGTGACAAACTACTGTAATAGTAATGCTCATCAAGATTTTATAACCAATCATAAAGAGGCTATGGCACGATTGAGTGCTTATATCAAAGAGCCTATAAAATAGGTTATTGTTTCACGTGAAACAATAGATATTAACCTATTAGACAAAAAGGAGTTAAAAGATGTTTCACGTGAAACAGTTTATAATTTAAAAAGTGAGAGAAGATATGAATATGGAGAAAAAACCTGCTATACAAGACTACACAAGAGAAGAGTTAGCACAGCTTATTAAACCTGCTTTTAGAGCTAAACAAATCTACTCTTGGCTATATCATAAATACGTAACAAGCTTTGATGAGATGAAGAATCTACCCCACTCTCTTAGAGAAGAGTTAAAAGAGAAGTATAGAATAGAGATTCTAAAGATGATAAAAAAGGAGAAGAGCAGAGATGGGAGTATCAAATATCTCTTTGAATTAGAAGATGGTAATACAGTAGAGACTGTACTACTTTTAATGAAGAAAAAAGAGTTTAATGAAGATGGCTCTGTAAAGCATCAAGAGAGGTATACTGTATGTATCTCTTGTCAAGTTGGTTGCAAAGTAGGTTGTTCATTTTGTTTAACAGCAAAGAGTGGGTTTATAGCAAACTTGACAGCTGGAGAGATAGTTGAACAGATACGTTATATAAAAAGAGACAATAACATTGATGCAAACAGAAGAGTCAATATAGTTTATATGGGAATGGGTGAACCCCTAGATAATCTTAATGCAGTTAGTAAATCATCTCGAATTTTTGCTGACCCTGATGGTATGGCTATTGCCCCACACCGTCAAACCATTTCAACCTCAGGTCTTAGTACAAAAATTGTTAAACTAGGTAAAATGAATCTAGGTGTAAACTTGGCAATCTCTCTACATGCAGTTGACGATGAGTTAAGAGAGAGGCTAATGCCTATAAACAAAGCATATAATATTAAGTCAATTATTGACGCTGTAAAAGAGTTTCCTGTCAATAATAGAAAGAGGGTAATGTTTGAGTATCTTGTTATTAAAGATGTCAATGATGATATAGCTTCTGCGAAAAAGCTCTTGTCTCTGCTAAATGGTATTAAGTCAAAAGTTAATCTCATCTACTTTAATCCACATGGAGGAACAGAGTATAAACGACCAAATGAAAAAGATATGTTGGCTTTTCAAGAGTATTTAACCAAACATGGTTTACACTGTACTATTCGCGAGTCAAAAGGGCTTGACATATCTGCGGCTTGTGGTCAGTTAAGAGATAATGAATTGGAGGATAATAGATGTCTATAGTCGATATTGGATTGATTGCTTTTATTGTAATTGTAGTTATAGTTTCTGCTGTTGGTGTTTACAAATCATTAAAAGAGGAGGATTAATATTTTATGCTAGTAGGGGCAGATACAGAGGTCGCCCCTACAGGTGGTAATATATTTTTATAATTGTAGGGGCAACCACTGTGTTTGCCCCTATGGGTTAATTATTTAAAAAATTTTCTTTTTTCTTTCTTGCAAATTTTATTTTTAAATTCTCTAAAATTGACTCTAGATTTTATAAAATATGTAGCTCCATAAGAGAAGTGCAGGGTGTTAGCATGAAGCATAAGGCGTGTTGCACCTGTCTCTACTAGTCTCTCCTCTTTTGTCATTTTAAAATCCAAATAGTTATTTGTTGCTTCAAAAGATGTACCATAGATAGGGTCTCCCAATATAGGATGTTTCACGTGAAACAAATGTAAACGGATTTGGTGAAGTCTTCCTGTCAGTGGTTTACACTCTATTAAAGTGGCATCTAGCTCTTTGTCATACTCTAGTGGAGTAAACTCTGTTTTAGCATACTTTCCATCTTTGCATATCTCTACTTTATGTTTGTTTGTAGAGTAGTCATCACGTACACAAATAGGCTCTTCTACAGTAAAAGGTTTAGTTAACCTACCTGTAACCCAAGCTAAGTACTCTTTTTTTACTCTCTTTTGTTCAAATGCACCCTTTAAATAACGCTCTGCTCTTTTGTCTCTACTTGCTAAAAATAGTCCAGAGGTCTCCATGTCAATTCTATGTACACCATTGGCATTTTGTCCAGAGTAACTTCTTACTTCATCAAGCATAGAGTACTCTGTTGTCATAGTTTTTGGGTGAACTAAAATACCTGATGGTTTGTCAAAAACTAGAAATTTTTTGTCAACAAATATTGGCTTTAGTCCCCTACTCTTCGGTTCAAAATAGACAACCTCTATCTCTCCTTCAACTATTGCCCCTGTGTGGTAGATAGATTTTCCATTAACCAAAACACGCCCTTTTGCAATAAGTCTTTGTGCTTCACCCTGTGTAAGGTTAAACTGCTTCATAATAAATATAAATGCTTTAGTAGGTTTTTCTACATAAAAGGGACGCTTGACAAATGGCATATTTTTACCTCTTTTTTATTCGAATTGGATAGAATTCTATCATAAAATTTTATATTTTATTATGGTCAGGTACTTAAAATCGAACCTACATCTAACATATATAATAAATCACCCAAGGACTAAAATGGTAGAACGATACGCAAGAGAAGAGATGGCAAGTAAGTGGACTCAACATGCAAGATATGCAGCATGGTTAGAGGTTGAAAAAGCAGTTGTAAAAGCGTGGAATAAAATAGGACTTATTCCTGATGAAGATTGTAGAAAGATTGTAGAGAATGCCTCTTTTTCAGTAGAAAGAATTGAAGAGATAGAAGCAGTTACAAAACATGACCTTATTGCCTTTAATACCTCTGTAAGTGAGAGTCTTGGTGAAGAGTCAAGATGGTTTCACTATGGAATGACAAGTTCAGATGCAGTTGACACAGGTGTTGCTTTACAGATGAAAGCCTCTTTAGAGATTATTATTGACGATGTTAAGATGTTAATGGAGTCGATTAAAAAGAGAGCCTTTGAGCATAAGATGACTTTGATGGTTGGAAGAAGTCATGGTATACATGGAGAGCCTATCACTTTTGGTCTAACTTTGGCTGTTTGGTACGATGAGATGGCTCGTCACTTAAAGAACTTAGAGCAGACAATGGAGGTGATAGCTGTTGGTCAAATAAGTGGAGCAATGGGTAACTTTGCACACGCACCACTTGAACTTGAAGAGTATGCTATGGAGGAGTTAGGGCTTAAGCCTGAACCATGCTCTAACCAAGTAGTCCATAGAGATAGATACGCAAGATTAGCTACTGCATTGGCTCTAATGGCTTCAAGTATTGAAAAGTTTGCTGTGCAGATTAGACATCTACAACGAACAGAGGTCTATGAGGCAGAGGAGTATTTTGCAAAGGGGCAAAAAGGCTCATCTGCAATGCCACATAAAAGAAACCCAATTTTGACAGAAAATATTACAGGTCTAGCAAGAGTTATTAGAGCCTATGCTACCCCTGCTATGGAGAATGTTGCCTTGTGGCATGAGAGAGATATTAGCCACTCCTCTGTTGAGCGTTTCTGGTTACCTGATGCGTTTATTACTGCTGATTTTATGCTACATAGAATGAACAATGTTATTGCCAACTTAACAGTAATGCCTGAAAATATGATGAAAAATTTAAACCTTACAGGTGGTCTTGTATTCTCTCAAAGAGTTCTACTAGAACTTCCAAAAGCTGGAGTGAGTCGTGAAGATGCTTACAGAATTGTTCAAAGAAATGCCATGAAGGTTTGGCAAGAGATTCAACAAGGAAAACCAACTATAAATGAAAAAGGGGAGTCACTCTATCTTCAATATCTACTCGCTGATGAGGAGCTAAGAGAGTCATTAAGCGAAGAGCAGATAAGAGAGTGTTTCAACTACGATTACTATACTAAAAATGTAGATGCAATATTTAATAGAGTCTTTCAATAATTAAAAAAATCTATATATAACAAAGATGTTTCACGTGAAACATCTTCTTAACTAATTCATTTAATTAAAAAATAAATTTAAATTTTTTTTAACAAATAATAAGTATTTTTTTATTAATATAATATAGCTAATAACAAAGGATAAATATGATTAGAATTGTAAAACGAAGTGGGAGAATCGAGACATTAGATATTACTAAAATTCAAAAAAACACTTCTGCATCAGTAAAAGGGTTAGAGGGAGTAAATCAGAGTGAACTAGAGGTTGACGCAAATTTACAGTTTCAAGATATGATGAGCTCTGCTGATATTCAGCAGACACTTATAAAAACAGCAGTTGATAAGATTGATGTTGATAGACCAAATTGGACCTTTGTTGCCGCACGGCTTTTTCTATATGACCTCTATCATAAAGTAGGACGTAATATAGGAGGGATTAAAGGTAAACCCTATGCACATCTACGAAAATATTTTGAACATGGAGAGAAGGAAGGTCGTATTTTATTAGGTTTAAAAGATAAGTATGATTTAGATGACCTAAACGATTACATTAAGCCTGAAAGGGATTTACAATTTACCTATCTTGGTATTAGAACACTTTATGACCGTTACTTACTAAAAGACAAAGATGGTAAACCTATAGAGCTTCCTCAACAGCTCTTTATGGGGGTTGCTATGTTCTTAGCTCAAAATGAGTTTGATTGTCAAACATGGGCAAAGAAGTTTTACGACATCTTGTCAAAATTTGAAGTTATGGCTGCGACACCGACATTGAGTAATGCTAGAACCCCACGGCATCAGCTCAGCAGCTGCTATATTGGTTCAAGCCCTGACAATATTGAGGGTATCTTTGATGGTTACAAAGAGATGGCTCTGTTGTCAAAATTTGGCGGTGGAATTGGTTGGGACTGGTCACAAGTGCGTGGAATGGGGTCTTACATTGACGGTCACAAACACGCAGCAGGTGGAGTTGTACCATTTTTAAAGATTGCCAATGATGTTGCCATTGCAGTTGACCAACTTGGAACACGTAAAGGAGCTATAGCTGTCTATCTTGAACCTTGGCATATTGATATACGAGATTTCCTTGACCTAAAGAAGAACTCTGGTGAAGAGAGAAGAAGAGCTCACGACCTCTTCCCTGCTCTATGGCTAAATGACCTCTTTATGAAGCGGGTTCAAGAAGATGGACGATGGACACTCTTTGACCCTTATGAGGTTCGTGAGCTAACTGACCTATATGGTGAAGAGTTTGAGAAGCGTTACATAGAGCTTGAAGAGGGAGATGATGATATTACACGAGAGGTTGTCTCGGCTAAAGCTTTATGGAAAGAGGTTTTACGCTCCTACTTTGAGACAGGAAATCCATTTTTAACTTTTAAAGATACAGCAAACAGAGCAAATCCAAATAAGCATAGTGGGGTTATTAGAAGTTCAAACCTGTGTGTAACAGGAGATACAAGACTCCATACACAGTTTGGATTAGTAAAAGCAAAAGATTTAGAGGAGAACTACTCTGAAATTTTAGCTACCTATGACCATAGAACAGATGGTGATGCCTCTAAGTTTGGAGTAGGAAGAGCTAAAGCTCTAAAGATGTTTAAAACAAAAGAGAGTGCTGATATCTATGAAGTAGTTACTAAAGATGGATATAAGATAAAGTCGACACTATGGCATGAGTACTATGTAGCCAATGCTGATAGTAAAACCATAGAAAAAAGAAGTTTAGAGAATATCTCTATAGGCGATAAACTTCTTATACAATCCGATGAGGGACAGTTTGGAGATGAGGGAGATTATGATTTAGGCTTTTTAATGGGAATGGTTGCAGGAGATGGAACATTTAGTTATAAAGAGAGTAAACAACACTCTATTGTCCACATTGACCTTTATAATCAAGATATGAATTTAGGTCATACCATACATAAACAGATAGAAAATACTATTGAAAAATACTACTCTGCACTACCAAATTCACATAAAGAGGATTTTAAAAATCTCTATCCTAAAGCTATTCAACACACTAAAAATAGTCAAAAGTTAAGATTTTCAAATATTAGACTAGGAAGAGTGTTTGATGAGAAGTTTAATTTTAATGGAAAAACAAAACATAGTGTTCCAGAAGTGGTATTTAAAGGAACAAAAGAGTGTGTTAAGGGGTATCTACAAGGACTATTTATTGCCGATGGAACAGTAAATGAGATTAAAAATGATGGTATCTCTACTTTTGCAATACAACTAGCCTCTATGGAAAAACATCTATTAGAAGAGGTTCAAATACTACTCTCTAACTTTGGAATTCGCTCTAAAATCTCAAAAATGAGAGATAGTAAAAAATCTCTATTCTCTTATGTAACTGTAGATGGCAAAGAGAGAGTATATGACTCTAAACCACTCTATAGATTAAATATAAATGGAAACAATGCTATTAAGTTTATAGATGATATTGGATTTATAGGCTCAAAACAGGCTAGAGCATTAGATATTTTATCAAAACGTATGGAGTTAGGCTACACAAGAGAGAGTCGTAAGAGTGAAAAGTTCTTAGTAGAGATTAGTGAGATTAACTATATTGGAAAAGAGGATGTATATGATACAACTCAACTCTATAACCACTCTTTAATTTTTAATGGTTTAGTTACAGGAAACTGTACTGAAATTTTCCAAAACACAGCCCCAAATCACTACAAGATTAGATTGACATTTGAAGATGGTTCAGTAGAGCTCTATGAAGAGGAAGAGCCAATAACCGTTGACAGTGGCATGACAAAACCTGCTAAAAAAGTGACAGCACTTGACAGCATAAAGGGCAAACAGATTTGGATGGCAGACAAGGAGTTGAGCGATGGTGATACAGCTGTTTGTAACCTTGCATCAGTAAACCTCTCAAAGATTAATACTAAAGAGGATATTGCAAGAGTTGTGCCAACAGCTATTAGAATGCTTGACAATGTAATTGACTTAAACTTCTATCCATTAGCAAAAGTTAAAAAGACAAACCAAAAGACAAGAGCTATTGGTTTAGGTGTTATGGGTGAGGCTCAAATGTTAGCAGAGGCAAAGATTGAGTGGGGTTCAAATGAACATTTATTTAAAATAGATGAAGTAATGGAGTCAATCTCATACTATGCTATTAAATCATCTAGTGATTTAGCTTTAGAGAAGGGAGCTTACCCAACCTTTGAAGGCTCAGATTGGTCAAAAGGTATCTTTCCTATTGACAAAGCTAACAAAGAGGCTTGTAAACTAGTTGAACGTGGTGGAGTTTTTGGATACGCTCACGATTGGGCAAAGCTAAAAGAGAAAGTCCAAAAAGATGGAATGCGAAATGGGTATCTTATGGCAATTGCACCAACTTCGTCAATCTCTATCTTGACAGGAACAACACAAGCGATTGAACCGGTCTATAAGCGTAAATGGTTTGAAGAGAACCTCTCAGGGCTTATTCCTGTATGTGCACCTAAGATTTCACCTGAGACTTGGAGTTATTATACTCCTGCCTATGAGCTTGACCAAAATATTTTAGTTAAAGCAGGTGCTATTAGACAGAAGTGGATAGACCAAGGGCAATCACTCAATATATTTATATCACTTGACAAAGCTAGTGGTAGATACCTAAATGAGATTTATATGAATGCTTGGAAGTTTGGTTTAAAGTCAACTTACTATCTTAGAAGTCAATCTCCTGAGTCAACTAATGATATTGAAGATAGAAGTATGGAGTGTGTTGGGTGTCAGTAGATGCCTAATATTTAGAGAGTTAGATGACTCTCTACTAGTTTAGTATAGAAATCTAAGTTTGCATGGAATATCATATTAATAAGAGCTTTTTTTGAAGAGAGTGAAAAGCATAGGTAACATTATATTTTTACAGAAAACTTAACTTACTGGTAGTCCTATTAATTTGATTTTAAAAATTTTACCTATTTTTATTTTATGCTTTTGTTAAGTTTAGTCTATATTTTTGCAACATATAAGCCCATTTCCCCTAAAATACTGAACAACTATTCATTTTAAGGAAATACCCTCATGTACTTCATCTTCGAGATAGCCTTTTCATCACCTAAACAATACATTGCTAACCTCATTCGAGCATACGCA
>JALWNF010000042.1 GCA_026995985.1 Campylobacteraceae bacterium | reverse complement strand
CATGTTCATACATAAATCCAAGGTTATTACACCCTGCACCTATACCGTTGTTACAAGATTTTTTAAAGTAGTAGGCTGCATTGTAGTAGTTTCTTTTTGTACCTTCTCCATGAAAATACATTGCTCCAACATTGTAACATGCCTCCATCTCACCATACTTACAAGCTTTTTTATAAAGTTTAAGTGCTTTCCAGTTATTACGCTCTACACCTCGCCCCTTATTTAGCATATAGGCCAAGTTGTTACACCCTGCACCATGCTCTAAAGCACAAGCTTTAGTATAGTACTCTACTGCTTTTTCATAGTTTACAGAGACATCATTACCATTTTGGTACATATCTCCCAACATATTACAGACCTCAGCATCTTGAAGTTCACATGCACGTTTATAATACTCTACTGACTTTGAATCATTCTCAATCAATGTAGATATTTTATTGACCGATGAGAAGTTTTCCTCTATCTTATCCCAAAAGAGAACAGCTAAAACTATTAGTAGAAGTAAAATTGCAGTAATGACAAATTTTTTGTTAAACATATGAGTATCCTTTTTTAATAACTTGGAAAATAAAATTAAATAGGTAGTTAATTTTTGTTTTGCAAATCATTATTAGAAGAATATCTCATTTTCAATTTTCTGTCAAGAATATTTTTAAAATCTAGCTTCAATAATATGATATAAATTACTTTAATAAAAATTAACATATTAAATAAATTTAAAAACCCTATTTAATATTAACTATTATTAGAATAATTATATTTAAAAAAAATAATTTCTTTTTTTAATCTTTTCATACTTACTACTCTATTTTATCGATATACTAAAAGTATGAAAAAGAAGAAATTATTAACTATTACGATTATTAACACTATTATATTTTTTTCCGCATGTTCGAATAAAGAGAATAATTTTAAGAAGGAAATCAAACCTCAAGAAGTATCAATATATAACATCATAGGAATTTCAGAACCTATTAAAAATCAATATAGAAATCACTCTGAAGAAGAAGTTATACAAGATATAGAATATATCTCATATAGAGACAATAACCCTCCTATACAGACCTATAGACAAAATCCTTATCAAACTATAAAAAATATAGAGTATAGTGCAAAACGTTTTTTGGGTGTTCCTTATGTGTGGGGAGCAACAGGACCAGATAAGTTTGACTGTTCTGGCTTTACTCAATGGGTCTTTCGTGATGTAGGAATTAACATACCACGAGTCTCAAGAGACCAAGCAAAAGTTGGTGAGTATGTATCTTTTAATAATCTTCAACCAGGAGATATGGTATTTTTTGATACTCATAAAAAAAGAACAGGAAAAGTAAGCCATGTTGGCATCTATTTAGGAAATGGTAATTTTATTCATGCTAGTTCTGCTGGGAAAAAGGTAGTTATCTATAACTTTAATGAAAAGCCTTTTTATAAAAAACGTTTTCTCTGGGGAAGACGACTTGTAAATAGTGATTTTCGTTATGCTTATAACTAAAACTAAAGCATAACGAATTAAATTTAACATTTTTCATTATTGTTTAAACTTTTTTT
>JALWNF010000041.1 GCA_026995985.1 Campylobacteraceae bacterium | reverse complement strand
AAGTAGTTTAGCTCTTGCTTCTAAAAAACTTTCAAAATTATCACTTTTCCCTACAAAGTCTCTTTGTACTACAGGTAATACTAACTCTTCTCTCTCTATCTTTTCAATACACTCAACTATTCTTAACAATGACCAACTTGACATTTATTTCCCTTTTATTTTTTAGAATATTATATCTTTGATTATTAAAAACAAGGGTGATTTTTTAACTAATCTAAATAAAATATAAAGAAGAAGCTACCCCTTAACAATAATACTATCAGCCGTCAACTCTATAAGACGACTATTCTCTAATGAGTCAACAATCTTCTCAATATTTTTACTAAAAAGCTCTAAAAGTTGTTTATTTGAGATATTACCTGTAACAACATAGATTAATTTATATGGCTTATTTGAAATTAAAAGTGACTCTATAAAATCTAAATCTTTTGAGATAAGAACTCTTTTCTCATCAAGAGAAATTTGGTTAATCTCACTATCTTTGGTTCGATTTTTATTTGGTAAGTCCAAAGTATGAAGCGTATCATACCCTTTCCATGAAAGGAGAAGAGAGAGTTTTTTAGGAAGATGAGCATCAACAATAAATTTCATTACGCAACATCTAATTTTGATATAGATTTTACTTCACTCAATTTGGAAGCATACATAAGCACAGCCATAATATCTTCTCTCTCTAAATCTTCATAATCTTCTAATATCTCATCGATACTCATACCACTACTTAAAAGTTGTAAAATTATCTCTATAGGGTAGCGTAAACCTCTAATAGTAGGTTTACCATGACATATTTCAGGGTCAATTGTAATTCTGTCTAATAAATTTTGCATGAGTCAACCTTTTTAAATATATTATATCATAGATTTTAAAATCTATACTACAACTCAATCTCTATTATAAAACTCAAACCCACCCCTATCATGAAAATCAGGACTCTTCCCAACAGGGTTAACAGCCCAAAACTCTCTCTCATTACCCCTATTGAACAAAATAACAGCTAGATTATATTGGTCAAACTTAGTTAAATCTAACTCCTTACACTCCAACTCAAAATCTATCTCATAACTCTGTAAATCTTCTCTTGTAACAATCATAGGTTTGCTAGATATAGCTATCTCTTTTGGTTTAGCTCTATATTTTTCTAGGTAGTAGATATTCCAAGAGAGTGAAGGAGAGATGTTTATCTCATAATAGCTTTGAGTTTTAGAGTTGGCTAAGAAGAGTTCAAAACAGGTAGCCCTCCAAAGTTCATTGGCTCTTTTGATTTCCTCTTTTTGAGAGAACTGATAGGCTTCTAATTTTCCCTTAACTTTAAAATGGAGTAGAATCTTTTTTTTATTAAGTTTTATTTCACTCTTTTCCAATTTATTAATAGTCTTATAAATCTCTTTTAGTCGCTCTACACTATCTGCTGAGAAGTACTTACCACCTGTCTCTTTTGAGATTTTTTGCAACACTTCAGGGTTAAAGTCAACTCCTGCACGACCAACACCAACTGTGTAGACCTTTATGCCATACTTCTTAGCTGTCTTAATAGCCACATCAAGAGGGATTG
>JALWNF010000040.1 GCA_026995985.1 Campylobacteraceae bacterium | reverse complement strand
GGGTTGCTATTGAGAAGCTTGGAAAGAGAAAGGCAAATATGACCTCTCTTACACCAATGCCTGATGGAACAGTACGTTTAGAGTTTGAGATTCCTGCTCGTGGACTTATTGGGTTTAGAAGTGAGTTCTTGACCGATACAAAAGGGGAGGGGATTATGAACCACTCCTATTTGGAGTATAGAGCCTATAGTGGTTCTGTTGAGTCAAGAACCCCTGGTGCATTGGTATCAATGGACGATGGTGAGGCTGTAGCTTTCTCTATATTTAACCTTCAAGCTCGTGGTACTATGTTTATTAAGCCACAAGATAAAGTCTACAACGGAATGGTCATAGGTGAGTCATCTCGCCCTGGGGACTTAGAGGTTAACCCTCTTAAGGGTAAACAGTTAACCAATATGAGAACAAGTGGTGCAGATGATGCCATTAAACTTGTTCCTCCAAGAGAGATTACCCTAGAGTCTGCTATGGAGTGGATAGAAGATGATGAGCTAGTAGAGGTAACTCCTGAGTCTATTCGTATTCGTAAAAAGGCATTAGACCCTGTTGAGAGACGTAGAGTAGCTCGTGATAGGAAGAATGCTAAATAGTTTTTAGCGTTATAATCAGTACACTTTTTTGAAGTGTGGTTTAAAATGAAAGTAGGTTATGCAAGAGTCAGCTCAACAGGTCAAAATTTAGAAGCTTAAATAGAACTTTTAAAAAGAGCAGGGTGCGAGAAGATATTTCAAGAGAAGAAGAGTGGAACAAATAGAGCTAGAAAAAGCTTTAGATTTTGTTCGTGAGGGTGATACTTTTATAGTTACTAGACTTGATAGATGTTCTCGTGATAGTATAGATTTACATAATATATTAGAATTTCTGAAAAATAAAAAAGTATAGTTTAAAGCAACAGAGCAAGAGTTTAATACCTCTACAAATATTAGGTAAGTTAATGATTAGGTTACTTGCTATTGTATCTGAGTTTAGTAAAGATTAATAAACTATAATTGTGTTATAATCGCTAATTATACAAGGGAAGTAGTAATCTTGAAAATATCAGAAAAAAAAGCACGAAAACGAGAATCTATTATACAAACAGCACTTCAACTCTTTGCTTCTCAAGGGTTTCATAAGACAACCATACCCGATATTGCAAAAAAATTAAAGATGTCAGTAGGAAATCTCTATAACTACTTCGCATCTAAAGATGTTTTAGCTAAAGAGATTATTAAGTATACATCTGAATATTTAGGTGCAAAGATACGTGAAGTAAATGATACAGATGCCTCATCTAAAGAGAAGATACATCATATTGTTACTCTCTACTTTACTATGGCAAAAGAGAAACCAGAGATGATAGAGTACTTCTTGCGTGTCTATCTCTCTAACCGTGAGGTCTTTAGTGAGGGTTGTGAAGGAATGTTATGTGTAAGTGCGTTTATTACAGAGATTATGATATTTTTTGATGATGGTGTAAGCTCTGGTGAACTAAGAGACCAAGACTTCTTTTCTGCCTTTGGGCTTTTTATGGGTTATCTTGGTGGAATGGTCTTTTTAAAAGGTGAAGATGTTT
>JALWNF010000039.1 GCA_026995985.1 Campylobacteraceae bacterium | reverse complement strand
GTGTTGCTAAATCAGAACTCTTTTTAATAATATATGGTGTAATATATATAACAACATTTACTTTACTATTTGACTTTCCATTTGACCTAAATAGTCTTCCAAGAATAGGAATATCTCCTAAAATAGGTACTTTTGTAACTGAACTACCATCTGCACTTTTTATTAATCCACCTAAAATAATAGTTTCGGCATGATTAACAATAGCATTTGTCTTTACAGACCTTTTTGTAGTAGTAGGTCTATCAGCAGAAGTTCCAGACCCTGGCAAAATATCTTCAATGGTTGTCTCAATCTCTAGTGAGACTTTATTGTTTGCAGATAGTCTAGGTTTAACTTTCAAAGTAATACCAATATCTTCTCTTGAGTAGTTATTTAGTACATTTGATGAACCTTGTGTACTCTGTTGAGACTGTGTTAAGATAGATTGAGTTCGTCCAACATATATAGTAGACTCTTTATTGTTGGTCGATAAGATAGATGGCTTAGATAGAATCTGTGCAGCACCATTCTGTTTTAAGAGGTCAAGTTGTGCACCTAAGGCAAAGACTTTTGATATATTGCTAAATTTAAAAGATTGTTCAGTTGTAGTATAGGCATTACCATTATTATCAAAATGTGTTACTTCGTTTCCATTTAAAAACTGTAAAAGCTCTTGTGACAACGAAAGAGCAGGAGCTCCAGCATTAGCCGCCAAAGAGAAGAGACCATGAGATGTTATGGCTCCTCCATTTAGTCCATACTTGATTCCAATATTCTCTGCTAAGTTAGTGTTGACCTCTACAATTTTAGCTTGAATATAGACTTGTGACTTTTCAATATCAAGCTGTTTTACTGTATCTAAAATATTTTGATACTGCTCTGCATTGGCTAGGACAATTAGAGCATTACGCTCTACATCAGAGGCTATAACAGCTTTTGGAACAGGTTTACCACCTTTTCCAATTGGTCCTGGTCCTTTACCAGATGTTCCTGTCATCTGAGGAACAATTTTACTTAAAATCTTCTCCATATCTTCTACATTTGAGTTCTCTAAAGGTATGACATGCATCTTCTGAATATCTCCCTCTCCCTCAATATCAAGCTGTTTAATGTAGTTATATAGTCGACGCACATTATCTCTTTTACCTACCAATATAATAGAGTTTGCACTAACATCTTGCATAACATCAACTTTTTCAGAGATAATATCTTGAGGGAAAAGAGCTTTTGCCATACCCTGTATATTAGGGAATATATCTTTAACACGTGCATTTTGTAGATGGATAATTTTACTCTGTTTAGCTTGTTGATGCTCAATCTTGTCAATAAGACTCTTAATTGCCTTTAGTGTTCTAGGGTAATCAGTAACTGCTAAGAGATTATTTTTCTTAAATGATGTTACCTTACCACTTCTATGTAAAAGAGGTTTTATTTTAGAACGAATTACTGCTGAGTTTACATTTGATAGTTGGAAAACAACTGTCTTCATAGTATCTCCACCTCTGTTTATATCTGTAGTTACAGGTAACCCTTCTGATGAAGCAGTTGCTGATTTTACAACATGATAGTATGAACCTCTTTTTATAAGAGTTAATTTTTTAGTCTCTAAAATAGCATTGAGTAGAGGAATTAACTCATCTTTCTCTACACCATCTTTATCGTGTGCAACAAAGTTAATTTTACCTTTAATATCACCATCAATTAATATATTTTTTCCTGTAATCTTTGCAACCATTTTAACAAAGTCACTAATACTAAGATTAGAGAAGTTAATATTTACCTTTTCGGCATTTACTTGTAGGCTTAATGCAACTATAAATCCTAATACTACTTTACTGAATTTCATATTCTAAATCCTCTCTTCTACCATTTCTTATAACGGTTAATGTTAAATTTTCTATATTGTTTATCTCTTTAAAAAAGTTCATTGCTGTACTCAATGAGTTAAGTGGTTCAGCATTGATTTCTACTAAAATATCACCTCTTTTAAGACCTAGCTTCTCAAAATCGCTACCTTTTTTTACATAGTTAATTTTATACCCATCTAGTTTACCATTACTCTGATGTTGCACAATGGCAATATCTCTCCAAATCTTATCCATATCTTTAGTATATGAAGTAAGTAATTTTCTTGGAATATGTTTTACTCCACCCTCATCTACAATAGAAGGGTTAGTTTTTATAGATGGAGGTTCTATCTTTGGACTATGTTTAATTCTATTTAGTACTTTTTTGTCATTTACTAAACTAAGTTTAAACTCTTCACCAGATTTTTTGAAAATAGCATAGTCTCTACCAGCTGAAGTAAGTACAAATCCATTAATATCTTCACCTTTTGTTAAAACAGTTGTTTTTCTGCCTTTTTCAACAGTGACAACAATTTTATCTTTTGAGCTATATATACCTAAGAGTTTATAACCACTCATTGAACTAACTCGTGAAACAGGCTTTTTGACAACTGGTTTAACAGGTGTAATTACTTTTGATTCATTGGTTAATCGTACACGATAGTAGAGCTTTTTTAATCTACTTGGCTCTTGATACTCCTCTCCTACAATAGGTAGAAATAGTATCGATATAGCAATCCAAATAACCTTTACAATAGTAATAATAGCAATTACAAATATAAGTATTGAGAGGTATTTTTTATTAATAAGTTTTTTCATAGTACCAACCTCTCTTTATATCCTTTTTTAAAAACTTTTTAACTGTTGCTAAATCTTTTGGTTTTGGAAATAGAATCTCTATTTTTCTATCTTTAAGAGCAACACTCCCTTCTATCTCTCCAACTGAACCATCTCCTTTCAATAGAATATTTAATGGGTTTAAAATAGAGTATGTTGCAGTTAAATTATCTAATTTTTTAGGAGCAACACTATGAAGAGATTTGTCAATCTCTAAATCATTTAGTGATAACTTTGCATATAGAAAAAGAAATATAAAGTTAAGTTCTCTATTGGTTGCAACTTTTGCACCACTTACATAGATATCTGCATTATCTATCTTTAATCCAATCCATGTATCTTTTATAGTCTCATTAGATATAATAATATTACTCTTTTTTAGTGACTTCTCTAAAAGATAATATAGCTCTTGTTTTGGTGCAAGAAGCCATAAGAGTATCACAAAAAGAAAAAAGCCACCAATAATTCGTTTTACCATTTGCATATACACTCCATTTTGTAGCTATTTTTTGAACTTTTTATTATCTTTAGATGATTAATCTGTACAGCAATATTTATAATTTTATTTATTATCTTATTTAGTTCACTAGCTGTTAAGTTATTATATATCACTGATAATTGTTTAGACTTTTTCTTAAAAGATTTAATTTTACTAGATGGAACAACTCTCTTTAAAATAGTAAGTTTTTTACTAATATCTTTCCCACCCCACTGTTTTTTTAGATTTACAATAGTTTGAATCTCTTTGATTTCCTTATTTATCTTAACCTGATTCTCTTTAACATAGGTAACTGCTGATAACTTATACATAAACGCAACCAACATAAAAATAAACATTATAAACAATATGAGTTCATTCTTATAGCGTTGTATTGTCATTAAATTCATATTTTTTTCTCTACTTTCACTTCAAGTCCATTTTTTGAAGTTTTAAAGTTTTTTGCTTTTGCATTACGATTTACTTGATTAGCAATATTGACATTTGATGTTTTTATATTTGCTACAACTCTATTCTTATCAATAGTTAGTTGCTCTAATTGACTATTAGCCGAGAGTAGTTTTGAAATCTCTTTTATACTATCTCTCTTTTTTCTCTCTTTTGTATCGATTGGCTGATACTCAGAGAGAATACTCTCTCTTATTATTGTTGAGCTATACTTTGGATATTTACTAAACAACTCTGTAAGTATCTCTTCTTTGGTTGAAATAGAAGATTTTATACGAGTTCCCTCAACCAAAAAGATACCTCCTAATATAAAAAAGAGTGAACCTAAAACTACAGTCTCTTTTAAAGAGATAAATGAGTCAAGCGAAGCACCCATACTAACAGCAGAGGTTAACTTCTGCTCTTTTAAATCTAAATTATTATACTCTGTATTGCTATCTATAAGTTTAGTAGGAATAAGTGTTACAGTATCATCAATAGTTAATAGAGCACTCTTTTTGGAAAGTTTAACAGGCTTTTTTAGTTGTTCACTTAACTGTTGTGCAAAGTATATTTTTGATACACGATGCTTCTCTATACCAATAGTTTTTAAAAAATCTTCTATCTCTTTTATATCATAAGCAAAAAAACACCAATCATCTTGACACTTATATACATGGTATTGGTACTCTTTATCACTATCTAAATAGTCATCAAAGAGTGCCCCTGCAATCTGTTTAGCCTGATAGGCAAAGCGTATATCTAAATTTTCACGTATAAAGGTATAAAACTGTGGTGTTAGTATAATTTCAACTGAGTTGAGTATATTTAATGGTTCCATATCTTTATGAATAAATAGTCTATTATTCTCTTTTAAACTCAAAGTTACCACTCCTTCCTTCTATATAATTAAAATTAAAACCATATTGATTCTTCTTATAGGTATAAGTAACCTCACAATGCATTGCATTAAGAGCTTTGTTGCTATATATTTTTTTATTAATAGGCTCTGTTATGCCATTCTCTTTTAAAAACTCAACAAGTGTCATCTCTTGTGGGTTCCAACTATCTTGTACAATCTCTATAGGAATATCAAATGCTACTGATATTAACTCAGCAGATAGATAGACTCCATCAATCTTTGTTCTATTATCTACTGTAGTAAATGTAAAGTATTTTTCCCAAGGAATAGTTAAAACTTTAGTATCATCTGCAAGAAAAAGGTAGTCTATAGCAACTCTGTTAAGTTGCTCTTTTGAGACAATACCTTTTTTTGCTCTAACTCTAGGCTTATACTCCTCATTATCTAAATATTTTGCACTAACCGCCTGAACTATAAGTTTCTCTAACAGATTAGGGTCTTCAACTTCATACTCTTCCATAACTACCTGAAGTACTTTTTTAGCTAAAGTAGTCTTTTGAGGAACTTTTTGTGTTAAACTCTCATCTAACCACGATATAGGTACCCCTCTCATTAGTGGTTGACAACTAATAGTCAAAGATAAACCACTTTTAGGTTCAGTAATTGGAAGTGGCATTGAGTATAGCATCTCTAGCTTATCGCTATTATTACTTCCTGCTGGGAAAAAAAGTTTTAGTATATCTACAGTATTTTTATATAAAAGATTCCCTTGTATGATAGCTGATGTTTGACCAGCATCTTTTTGAGCCTTCTCTAAATAACTAAAAGAAACAGCAACTATTGACATTATGGAGGCAACTACCATTAATGTTATAAAAAGTGCAATACCTCGTTTTCTTTTATCCATTATAAAGCTCAATTCAAGTAAAATCAGCGATATTATAACTAAGTTTAACTAAGGATTTTAATGATGACTAAAGAATTTAATAGAGAAACACAATATTGTAATAACTTAAATTACAATAAAAAACATAGAGTAATTTCTAAAATTAAACCAAAACAGCCTATAACAATAAAAAGAGCTTTTACTCTACTTGAACTATTAGTTGTTATTGCTATATTAGGAATGTTAGCAGCTTTTGTTGTTCCAGCTGTTGTAGGAAAGAAAGATGAAGCTCAGAGAAAAATTACTTGTACCCAAATGGCATCTATTGCAAATGTTTTAGAGACATTTAAAATGGATAACTCAGCTTATCCAGATACAGAAGAGGGACTTGAGGCACTCCTATCTAATCCTGATGCAGATAAATATCCTCAATATGCTCGTACACCATACTATAAAAAGCTACCTAAGGATTCATGGGGAACACCTTTTACATATATTAAAACAGGCAATAGCTTTAAACTTATCTCTTATGCTGGAGACAAAAAAGAGGGAGGAACAGGTGGAGATGAAGATATTGTCTACCCTGGTTGTGAAGAGGGCAAGAAGTAACCTCTTATGAGATATTCTCAAGCTTTTACTCTATTGGAGCTTATTGTTGTTATTTTTATTGTAACAATAGTAGGTGCTATGGTCTTCTCCTCAGCAATGCATGATGAGAAGAGGGAAAATAAAGTTTTAGACCCTTCTACACTTCCTTCTAGTTTTCGTAAATCATTTCAAGGTCAAGGAGATGTGGAGTTATTTTGTATTAAGAAGTGTCAAGAGTGTTTTGTGCTTCAAAATGGACAAATCTCATCTTATGATGGAGGTATTAAGTTTGGTAAAGATGTAGAACTATATAAGCTTGATAACAATAATCACTTTGTTAAGTTAGATGAGCTTGGACGTTTTAAAGATAAAAAGCTGTGTCTTCGATATCATCTCTATCCAAATGGTAGCACTACTCAACTTGTAATTAAAAATAGTAATGGTATTTTTTACCTTCCTAGTTTTTTTGGAGAAGCTAAAAAGGTTGAAGATATGGACAAAGCAAAAGAGTTGTGGATAAAAGAAAAATATGACTTAAGAGATAGTGGAGCATTTTATTGAAAAAGAGCATAAAAAATTATAAAATGGCTTTTACCCTTATTGAGGTGCTTGTCTCTGTTATTATAGTATTTGTTGTTGTGCTTGGTGCTATGCAAATTAGTAAGCAGAATAAAAATATGGCAACTTATCTTCTAAAAAGAGGAAGTAGTGAAATAGATAACTCTCTTTTTTTAACTAAAAAAGTACAATATTATAGTGGTGATAAAAAGAGTGCTTATGATCTATTAATAGATGAGTTTTCTATTAAAGATTTTGAGAGTAGAGATTTGCTAAAAAAAATAGAGAAGAAGATAAATATTACAGAAGATACTCCTATTCCTGTTGGAGGAGAGAATGAAGCTCCCCAGTTTATGTTTTATACTAATGAAATTCTGCTAAATGGAGATTATCCAGCAAGATATTATACCTTTAAGTAGAGATTGCTATCTTATTTGAATATAAATATATCTATTTATTTTTAAAATATTTAACAATGACTAATTTTAATATCTGAGTGTAGATGGGGTGCTTAACTTAACTTTGTAGGCTTAGAGTAGAAAAAAAGAGGATATAGCTTTATTTCTGCTTCTTCTTCCACTCTTTTTCAAATTTTTTACGTTTTAAAATAGAGAGTTTTTCTATAAATACTTTACCCTCTAGGTGGTCATATTCGTGTTGCAAGGCTATAGCTAAAAAGGTATCGGTATCTATAGTGTGTTTCTCTCCATGTCTATCTTGATACTCAACTATGACATGTTTAGCACGTTCAATATCTTCATAAAAGCCAGGAACACTTAAACACCCCTCTTGGTTTTTACATGAACCATTTTTTTCAATAAAAACAGGGTTAATAACCTCTA
>JALWNF010000038.1 GCA_026995985.1 Campylobacteraceae bacterium | reverse complement strand
TACAGAACTCTTTAGCATTAGAGTCATCAATTAAAAGTAGTTCATTAGGCTTAATCTTATTATAGGTTTCTGACTCTTGAACAGAGTAGACCTTAACCCCTAGCTCTTTTAACTTTAAAAAAGTCTTATAACCCAAAGCCTTTACATAGATAGTATCAACCCCTAGCGTCTTAAAATAGTCAAAAAATTGAGATGATTTAGATAGTTTATATAGATTTTTCTTTACAAAAACTTGCCCTTCATCTAAAAAGGCAAAGTAGTCTGTTTTTCTAAAACGGTGTGAGATTGTTTTTTGGTCATCTTCTAAACATATAAGTGTCATGGCTTCTCTTTTTTGTTGCATTATAGCAAAAGAGAAGTCAAAAACAAATACTAAGCAGCCTCAACATCTAAACTCTCATGAATACTATCAACCACATGATACGGCAAGTTCAATCTGTTAGATAACATCTCTAAATATTCTCTCTCTGCCTCATTGTCTAAATCTATAGCAAAGAGGCTCATATAGTAGACCTGCTTCTCCATTCCTTTTGGAATCTCTCTTAAGAACTCTTCAATATGAAGCTCTTTTTGCAACTCTTGCTCAACAAACATCTTCTCTACCTTTGACATATCTCCCATAAACTCCATAATCTTATTTCTCTCATTTTCATCTATATATCCATCTGCTTTAGCAGCATTGACCATTGCTTTAAGTAAAATATAAACCTCTTCACGTGAATCTAACTCATCTACATCTCGACCTATTATTTTACTAATAATCGCTTTTATCATACTATCTTTATAGAAAACCTCTTCACCCATAAACTTATTAAACATCTTTTCCAATCTTGAAATTAATTTCATACTTAGTTCCTTATATTAATATTATTCTTTAAGAATATTTTAACATTAAAACTTTAATCTATGAATACTTTAATATTATTTTAAGAATTTTTCTATCTTACATAAACATAAGCTAATAGAACTTAATAATATCTATATCTTTTTAATTAAATAGCAACATTTGGCATACAAAAATATAATTAAATATCAAGATAATCTTCATCTCTTAAACTAATAGCTGTAGGATTTCTCTTCTTTTTTAACTCCATATCAATAGGCTCAAACAAATCTAGCTTTTTTAAAGAGCCAACAAGTGAAGTACGAATTCTCTCTGCTCTGTTAAGATAAAGACTAAAACCATTCTCATAGAGTCCTAAACGGGTTGAGGCAGATGTTGAATAGGTGGTCAAAAGGGTATCTTCTTTAGATATTTTGACAATATCAGCAAAGAACTCTCTTGTCCAAAGTAGTGGATTCTGTTTAGGGGAAAAAGCATCTTGATAGACAATATCTATCTTCTCTTTGATTTTGGGAACTATCTCTCTTGCATCTCCTACTAAAATCTCTATCTTAAACTGCTCATCTTCATAATAAAAATTTTCACTAATCTCTTTTATGATATGCTTTAGGTTATTAAATTGGGGTGGATACTCAAAAGTAGCAAGAGAGGCTATAAGCTCTCTATCAAACTCTGGAGAGAGTATGTGAACTTTTGTATTGAGTTGATTTTGTTGAATGTAGTATAGAGT
>JALWNF010000037.1 GCA_026995985.1 Campylobacteraceae bacterium | reverse complement strand
AAGATAAAATACTTCAAAAAGATTGTTTCTCTTTTTTAAACACTCTCTTTGAGGTATTGGTTTATAACTAATACAGACTACATTATCTACGGAATACTATATGAAAATCAAATCAGAACTTAGTAAAATTATTGAAAAAGCTTTAAATAGTGCAAATATTCAAGCTAGTGAGGTTGTTGTCTCTGATGCAACCAAGCCAGAGTTTGGTGACTACCAATTTAATGGTATTATGAGAGTATCAAAGGAGTTAAAGCGTAACCCTAGAGAGGTTGCAAGTGAGGTTGTTGAGCATATAGATACAACAGGTATGGTCTCTAAAGTTGAAGTTGCAGGTCCTGGGTTTATTAATATTTGGTTGAACAATGAGTGGTTAGCTAAAGTTGCAACAGATACTTTAGATGACAAGAGAGTAGGGGTAGGTTTTGTAGCAGAGCCAAAACGTGTAGTTGTTGACTACTCTGGTCCAAATATGGCAAAACAGATGCACGTGGGACATCTACGTTCGACAATTATTGGTGATACTCTAGCAACTCTTTTAGAGTTCTTGGGCGATGAGGTTATTCGACAAAATCACATTGGAGATTGGGGTACACAGTTTGGAATGCTTATTGCCTATCTTGAGGAGCAAAATAGAGATGGCAACACCCAAGAGCTAAAAGATTTAGAGCAGTTCTACAAAGATGCAAAAGTAAGGTTTGATGAGAGTGAAGAGTTTGCAAATAAGGCTCGTGAGTATGTAGTTAAGATTCAGAGTGGAGATGAACACTGCTTGAAGCTATGGGAGAGTTTTATTAACGCTTCACTTAGACACTGCGAAGAGGTCTATGAGAAGTTAGGTGTTAAGCTTACTCGCGATGATGTTCGTGCAGAGAGTTTCTATAATGACCAACTTCCACAAGTGATTGAAACACTTAAAGAGAAGAATATCTCAACCACCTCAAATGGTGCAGAGTGTGTATTTTTAGAGGGCGATGAGAACCCTATTATTGTTCAAAAGAGCGATGGTGGGTATCTTTATGCCACTACCGATTTGGCAGCTCTCTACTTTAGAGCCAATGTACTAAAGGCTAAACGTATCTGTTATGTGGTCGATGCAAGACAGTCTCAACACTTTAAACAGGTCTTTGCTATTGCTAAGATGGCAGGTTTGGTAGGAGAAGATGTACTCTTAGAGCATATTGGTTTTGGTACTATGATGGACAAGGGTGGAAAACCCTTTAAGACTAGAGATGGTGGGGTAGTTAAACTTGTTGATTTGTTAGATGAGGCTGTCATTCGTGCCAAAGATGCTATAAAAGATAGAAATGTTCACTCAGAAGAGGAGCTAGAGAGTGTTGCTAAGGCTATAGGTATTGGAGCTGTAAAGTATGCCGATTTGAGCATTAACCGTGAGTCAAACTATATTTTCGATTGGGATAAAATGCTCTCTTTTGAGGGGAATACATCTCTATATATGCAGTATGCCTATGCAAGAATTCAATCAATTTTACGTAAACACAATGCCAAGGTGAGTGGAAAAATTACTATTGGTGATGAGATAGAACACCGTTTAGCTGTTATGCTCTTAAAGTTTGAAGATACTCTAACTAAAGCCTCTATTGATGCTACACCTCATACTATTACTTCATATCTCTATGAGCTTGTTACACTCTTTATGAAGTTCTATGAGCAAAATCCTATTTTAAAAGAGGGTATCAAAGAGGATATTAAGATGAGTCGTCTTCAACTCTCTATATTGACAGGTGCTGTTATTAAAAAAGGGTTGGAGATTTTAGGTATTGAGGTTGTCAATAAGATTTAGCTATGAAGTTTTTAGTAGTTCTATTGCCATTAAGTGTTGTAGCTATTATCTATATTGTATTTAGAAGAGATAGAGATGTTAAAAAAGCAGTTATCTCTTTGGCTCTATTCTTAGCTGTGGTTACTCTATCTATTGTAGGTAATGTTATGCGTTCTATTACTCCTCTCTTTTTAACTCATATTGTAGCAGTTGTTGTTGGATATGGGGCAACAATCTATTATGCATTAAGAGGCAAGTTTATTTGGTTAGCATTGGTTGCACCTTTGGTAACGATGCTGTTTTATCTACTTTTAGTTTGGATTGGCAATGAGCATTTGCCGTCATTGTAGAGTATTTTGCAAATTGTTCAACAAAAGATGAATAACTCAGGTTATAATATACTTAATTAAAAAATGAGGTAAAGCATTATGAGTAGATTAATTGTCAAAAACTTTGGACCACTAAAAGATGTCGATATTGAGCTTAATAGGATTAATCTTTTTATTGGGGAGAATGGTAGTGGGAAGAGTGTCTTGGCTAAACTGATTACAGTTATTTTCGACTTATCTTCAACAGATGAAAAGAAAATTTTTAAAAGTTTTAATGAATATAATATTAGCTATATTACAAATAATTCCATTATTGAATATTATGAAGATAAATTATTATTTAGTTTAAAAGAGAAGAAAATATTTTTTTCAAAAGAACGTAAAGAAGTTACATCTGAATTGAAAAATCTTGAAAAAGAGAAGAAATCTTTATATTCTGCTATAAAAAATCTTAAAAATATAATGCCATATGAAGAGTTAGAGAAAAAAATATTAGAAAATGAAATAGTAGAAGAGTATGGTAGCCAATATATTTTAAATATTTTAAAAGAAGTCAAAGAAGACTCTAAATACTCTCATGAATTTATTTCAAAATATATTCCAGCTGAAAGAAATTTAATATCTCTATTCAATAAATCTCTTACAACATTATTAGTTGCTGAAGTTCCATTACCTAAATTTTTACTTCAATTCTCAAGTGACTTTGAAAAAGCAGGAAATGAATTAAAAGAGTTAGAGTTTTTAAATGTAAAGTATGTAAATGGAGATGGGCTAGATAGACATAAAGTCTATTTTAATGATAAAGATTATTTACCATTAGAGTTTAGTTCAAGTGGCATTCAGTCTGCTTTACCACTCTATTTAACTGTTAAATATTTTGCAAATAGACATCATTCAATTATTATTGAAGAGCCTGAACAAAATCTTTTTCCAAAAGCACAAGCTGAGACGATTAAATATATTATAGAGCAAGTATCAAATGATAATAGTCTGTTTATGATGACCCATAGTCCCTATGTTTTAAGCACCTTAAATAATTTAATAATGGCATACAAAGTAGCTCAAATGAGTACTGAGACAAAAGAGCAAGTAAAAGAGCTGATAAAAGAGGAACAATGGATAAATCCAAGTGAGTTTTCAGCATACTATTTAGAAGATGGTATAGCTAAAAATATAGTGAGTAAACGAGGCTTAATAAGTGATAACAAAATAGATGATATTAGTGAAGAGATTACAGGAGAATTTGATGATTTAATGCAAATCTATAGAGAGTTTAAATATGCAAAATAGGCTAAAAACAGCTTTTCCTAATATAGAATCTAATAATTGTATGGAAATATTAACTCAAAAAGAGTTTGAAATTTATGATTGTGAAGAGGAAAAGAGATGTTATATTTCTACAGAGTATGGTCAATTTAAAGTTGTTAATAGTTTAGAAAAAGAGATAACTTTTTTAGCTGTAGATAAGTGTTTATTTTTTGATAGTGATAGATTTAAAAAGTGTGATTGTGTTGTATTTGATAAAGATACTATCTGTTTTATAGAGATAAAAGCTTGTAAGTTTAAACAGAGAAAATCTAATAAAAAAACAGCTATTAATCAGTTAAAATCAACCATTAAAATATTTAGAGAAAAGTTTGATATAGATAAAAAGATAGAAGCTTATTTATGTATTGGAATGAACCCTGAATACCCTCCTAGAGCTTCAACTTCTGATAAAATTTTAGAATTTGAAGAGGAGTTAGATACTCAACTTTTTGATGGTTGCCAAAAAGAGTTTAATTAACACTTAGATAAAATAATATTAGGATTTGTAACTATGCTATTTTATCTACTTGTTATAGTTTCCCATGTTTATCACTTGAGAGTCTTGAAATTCCTATTTTTAGGCATTTCTTCAAAAAAAAATGTTCTGTAGTGAAAACTTAAATCCCTAAATATAGGGCTTTAAACGGCTTAAAAAAATCTTATACAACTCTTCTTTTAAGCAATTTTCTATATAAATATATTGAAATTTAAAAAATATTTACATTTTTTTTGATAAATCTTCAATTTATCGTGAATTACAATAGTTATTTAACAAAAGAAATATGAAAATACACTATTATAACCTATGATAAATAATAAGTTTTATTATACGTTGTCACTACATTTCTATAAAATAATGTATTTTTTACATCCAAAAGCCCGAAATTTAGGGCTTTTAATTTTAGGATTTTGCTTTAGTGATAAACATGGGAGTTTGGGTTGGCAATGAGCATTTGCCGTCATTGTTGCTCTTGCACCCTACGAGTTATGAATGTAAAATTAACTCTAAGAAGGTATCTGTTTTAAGCGAAGCACCACCCACTAAAACACCATCTACATTTTCGATTTGGGCTATCTCTTTAATATTTGAACTATTTACAGAGCCACCATATAGTATAGGTTTGTCAACTACCTTTTTAAGAGCATTATGTGTTTGTGTAATCTCTTCAACTGAAGCTGTTCTTCCTGTACCTATTGCCCAAATAGGCTCATAAGCTATCATAAAATTCTCATAAGAGGTATCAATTCCCTCAAATTGTGAGACTAGATGCTCTATAACAGCATCAACTCCTTTTTCTCGTATCTCTAAAGACTCTCCAATACAGTAGATAATCTCAAAATCTTGCTCTTTAAAAAAGTTGAATTTTTCAGCTATCTTTTTTTGTGTCTCACCTAAAATTTCACGTCTCTCTGAGTGACCAATAAGAATAGTTTTTATATTAAACTCTGCAATTTGCTCTAATCCAACCTCTCCTGTTACGGCACCATTTTTAATAGGATAAGCATTTTGTACTCCAATAGTTACATCGCTACTTTGGTAGTCATCTAGTGCTGTCAGCGGTGGAAAGACATAGACTTTGTCATTTGGTCTTTTCTTAAATAGTTGAAGTTGGAGTTTTGTTAAATACTCTCTAGTTGTCTCTCTTGTATGATTGGTTTTAAAATTTGCTATGTATATCATTTAACTCCCTTTTTTTTATATTTTTAATAGTTATGCTTTTAGTGCTTCTATTCCTGGAAGAGTTTTACCCTCTAAGAGGTTAAGACTTGCTCCACCGCCTGTACTTACAAATGTCATCTCATCAACATCTCCAGCTCTAAGAGCAACATCAGCTGTATCTCCACCACCAACAATGGTTGTTGCATGAGTATCAGCGATATTATGTGACATCTTTATACTTCCTTTTGCAAACTTCTGCATCTCATAAACACCCATTGGCCCATTCCAAAGAATAGTTTGAGCATCTGCTAGTACCTCTCTAAAGAGTCTAGAAGATGCAGGACCAATATCTAGCCCCATCCAACCCTTTGGAATCTCTTGAAAAGTTACAAACTTAACAGGTGTATTTTCTGAAAACTCAGGAGCTACAATTACATCAACAGGTAGGTAGAGTTTTATACCTTTTTTTCTAGCTTTAATCATAACTGTTCGTGCCTCATCTAGTAGGTCATCTTCTACTAGTGAGTTACCAATCTCATACCCTTGTGCTTTTAAGAATGTAAATGCCATTCCCCCACCAATAATTATTTTATCTACCTTGTCAATTAGTTGTCTTAAAGCTTCAAGTTTACCTGAAACCTTTGAACCACCAACAACTGCTACAAATGGTCGAATAGGATTCTTTAAAGTTTTGTCAAAAAAGGTTACCTCTTTGTTAAGGAGAAAACCTGCTGCTTTATGGTCTTTGTCAAATAGACGAGCCATTGCATCAATAGAGGCATGAGCTCTATGACAAGCACCAAATGCATCGTTAATATAGACATCAGCCATAGAGGCTAACTCTTTAGCAAACTCTATATCATTCTTGGTCTCACCAGCTTCATAACGTAGATTCTCTAAAACTAAAACATCACCAGCACTAAGAGCCTTTGCTTTAGCTTTAGCATCTTCTCCTATGACATCTTTAGCAAGAGTAATGTTATCGGCTAGTTTAAGTAGAGTATGGAGTCTTTGTGCTACAGGTTTAAGTGAGAACTTCTCCTCATATTTTCCAGGCTCAGGACGCTCATAGTGTGAAGCTAAGATAACTTTACACTCACGGTCTAAACAGTAGCGAATAGTCTGCAATGCTCCACGAATTCTTCTGTCATCTGTAATGTTTCCATCTTCATCTTTTGGAACATTAAAGTCACAACGAATAAATACTCTTTTTCCATCAATATCAATATCTTTAATAGTCCTCACCTTAGGCTCCTTTTGCTACATGAACAGCCATATCTACTAAACGAGCCGAGTAGCCCCACTCATTGTCATACCAAGAGAGAACTTTAACCATTGTTCCATCAATTACTTGAATGGTATCCATCGCTACAACTGTACTTTGCTCTTCACCTACAAAGTCTTGAGAGACACGATACTCAAAATCAACACCCAATATACCTTTGTGAGAGCCTTCACTTGCATCTTTAAAGGCTTGTTGTACCTCCTCTACAGTAACCTCTCTTTTTAGATTTACAGTTAAGTCAACCATAGAGACATCAGGGGTAGGAACACGAATAGCTTGACCATTTATCTTTCCTGCTAGATTAGGTAGAACTTTTCCAATCGCTTTAGCTGCACCTGTGGTTGTTGGTACAAGGTTAGTAGCTCCACTTCTACCTTTTCTTGGGTCTTTTTTGTGTTTTGCATCTAAAATAGGCTGTGAACCTGTATAGCTATGAATAGTAGTCATAAGCCCAGACTCAATACCAAAGGCATCATCTAAAACTTTAGCTACAGGGGCTAAACCATTGGTGGTACAAGAGGCATTAGATACAACAGCTTGACCTGCATAGTCATTCTCATTTGCACCTATTACAAAGGTAGGAGTGTCATCTTTTGCAGGAGCAGAGAAGATTACTTTTTTAATACCATTATCAAGGTAGGGTTGAACAGACTCTTTTGTTAAAAATGCTCCTGTACACTCTAAAACAATCTGTGCCCCACATCCAGCAAAGTCAATTTTTGCAGGGTCACGCTCTGAAAATAGTTTTGCTTTGGTATCTCCAATATTTACATAACCATCTTTTACTGATACATCTTCTCTTCTTCCATGAACAGAGTCATACTTTAGCCCATACTCAATAATATTCTCTGCTCCACTAGCATTTACTGCTACTAGCTCAATATCATCTCTATCGGCAATGATTCGAGCAACACATCTCCCTATTCGTCCTAATCCGTTGATTGCAACTTTTACAGCCATGTTATATATACCCCTTTAGAATTAATATGGTAAAATT
>JALWNF010000036.1 GCA_026995985.1 Campylobacteraceae bacterium | reverse complement strand
GTAATCTCAGCTAAAATGGTCTGTAGATTAATCTCTGGTAGTAAAAATAGTTCCTCTTCATTAGCTTGTAGTCGGTTAGCTCTAAGCTTAATCTGCCCTGCTGACTCTTCTCCTGAAACGTAAAGGATTTTTATTTTTGCTTTTGCAAGGTTTCCTGCAATCTTTAAAAGTAGAGTAGATTTACCAATCCCTGGGCTACCACCAATTAGTGTAAGAGAGCCAGGAACAATTCCTCCACCCAATACTAAGTCAAGCTCTTTACTGCCTGAACTAAAACGTATAATGTTCTCTTGTTTTACTTTGGTTATAGAGGTAGCTTTAGTACTATTAGCAGATGAGCTATTTGTTTTTGTCTCCTCTATAAACTTTATCTGTTCAGATGTAAGTTCAACCATAGTATCCCACTGGTTACACCCTGTGCATTTTCCTAACCATCTAGGGCTTTGTAGCCCACATGCTTGACACTCAAAGAGTACTTTTTTCTTTGCCATTTATATCTTCTCCAATTATCTATTGGAGTAATTTTAGAGAAAAAAAGTTAAAAGGAGTAAAAATATGTCAAATTGTAATGCTATTTATCAACATTCAGGAATTTCATCAGTATCACTAGCATATTGTAGAGAGAATTGATAGAGGTCTTTTGTCCAGTTTATATCATACTTTCCTTTTATATCTGGACATAACTCATAGACAACTTTTTCAAACTCATCATTATCATAAATATCATCCCAATCCTCTTGAGTATAGTTTTTTGCAAACTCTTCACCTGTCATTTTACAAATTTTTTTTAGTTTAGTTTTAAAAATTATCATACCTTTTTTGGAAGAGCCCTCATCATCTTCTGTTATGTTATCTGATACTACTGTTTGGTTCTCTTTTTTTGATGAGTTCATCTCCAAAAGGGTAGTAATATTGTTCTCTACAATAGAGATATTATTCTCTGAAGTGTTGTTTTCAACTATAGAAATATTGTTATCTACTACTATTTTTGGAGTTATCTCCAATTTATCCTGAATAGTTTCATTTCTCTCTTTTGTAGTTATCTCTTTTTTTATCTTGTGTATAGTCTCATTACTATCCTCAACTACTATACTCTCTTCTATTGTTATATTCTCTTCTGCTATATTTTTTATACTATCTTCAATAACTATCGCTTTTTTAACTGTAATGTTCTGTTCTGTTGTAGTTGAGTTTATAGTCTCTTTTGTCTCTATTAGGTTTGAAAACTCTTTTTGTAGCTTCTCTGTTGCCTTTGAAGCCTCTTTTATAATCTCGGTTGTATTGTTTATATCTATAGCATATATAGATATAGTTGAGTAAAATATAATAGTAGAGATTAAATACTTTATTTGTGTCATTAAAAAAAATCCTTTTGACTTTAAATATAGGTATTTACTATAATATCTTAAAAAATAGAAAAAGTACAAGTAAATATTATTTATAACTTTATAATTTTAATTAAAACTTCTATTATAGTCATAAAATTTTAAACCTTAAAACTCTCAGAAGTGCGGCAATGTTTTTTCATAAAACACTCTTCGCACTCAGGTTTAACAGCTTTACATCTATATCGTCCAAAGAGTACCATAGCTTGGTGGAGTCGATGTAGGTCAGTTTTAAACTTTTTACTTAGTGTCTCTTCTGTTTTTATAGCTGTTTTATCATCGCTAAGTCCTAAACGGTGAGCAACTCTAAAGACATGAGTGTCTACAGCCATTAAGTTTGCTCCTGTATACTCTATCATTACAACATTTGCAGTCTTCTGTCCTACACCTGCTAGTTTTACTAGCTCTTTAGTATCTTGTGGAATCTCTCCATTGTAGTTCTCTACAACCGATTGAGCCATCTTTATAAGGTTTTTAGCTTTATTATTAAAGAAAGAGCAACTTTTAATATAGGATTTCACTTCATCTAAATTAGCATTTGCAAGTTCTATTGGAGTGGGGTATGCTTTAAATAGTGCAGGTGTAATTATGTTGACTCGTTTATCGGTACACTGTGCTGAAAGCATAACTGCTACTAGTAGTTCATATATATTATTGTAGTTTAGTTCTGTTAAAGAGTTAGGGTAGTGTTCTAAAAAAAGAGATTTTATCTCCTCAATCTCTTTTTTTGTTGCAAGTTTAATCTTTTTAGATACCATTTTATAATCTCTTTAAATTTTATTTTGCTATTCTAATATTATATTTTTGGGCTTAAGATTAGTTGATTTACGAATCATTTACTATTTTGTGTTATAGTATCTTGTTAATATAGTTATAAGGTATAGAATGAGAATAATATTTAAACTTTTTTTCTTCTTTTCTTCATTTGGACTATTTACTCTCTCTGCTTCTGAAATTCTTGCTACTGTTAATGATTTTAATATTACAAAAAAAGAGGTTAATGAGTTTGTTATAAAAAGTATACCAGGAATGACTTATGATACTTTAACTGAGTTTCAAAAAAAAGCAGTAGTTAATAAAATGATAGAGAGAAGACTCTATATAGAAGATGCAAAAAAAATGAATATCGATAAAAGTGCTCTCTATAAAGAGGCACTTAAAAAATTAAAAGAGAATCTTTTACTTGATTTGTGGATGAAAGAGAAGGTAGAGGAGATTGAGATAAATGAAGAGGCTATTAGACGATATTATAGAGCAAGTATAGATAAATTTACACAACCTGCCTCTGTTAAAGTACGACATATTTTAGTAACAAGAGAGGAGGATGCTATTAATATTATTACTAAACTTCAACACAGTAAGAATATTCGTAAAAAGTTTATAGAACTTGCAAAGAGTGAATCTGCAGGTCCTAGTGCTAAAAATGGAGGAGAGCTCGACTGGTTTATATATGAGCAGATGGTGCCAGAGTTTTCAGAGGCTGCTTTTAGTCTAAAAAAAGGCGAATTTACTACCCAACCTGTTAAGACACAGTTTGGTTATCATGTAATCTATTTAGAAGATAAAAAAGAGAAGAGTGTGATTCCTTATGAAAAGGTGAGACCTCAAATTATAAAAGAGCTTCGTATGGAGAGGTTTAAGATAAAATTAGAGACTTTAAGCAAAAAATTGAAAAAAACAGCACATATTAGTGTAAAATAACAAAAAAATATTTAAGGTTAAATCGAAATGAGTAAAAGAGTATTAGATAGCTTACCTTGTGGTGTATTGAGTGGAAATCAAGTATCGGAGCTTTTTGCTATAGCAAAAGAGGAGGGTTTTGCCATTCCTGCTGTTAATGTTGTGGGCACATCATCTATAAATGCTGTTTTAGAATCTGCCTCTAAGGTGAATTCACCTGTAATTATTCAGTTTTCAAATGGTGGTGCAGAGTTCTATGCAGGTAAAGGTATGCCAAGTGACAAAAGAGCTATTTTAGGAGCTGTTGCAGGAGCTAAACATGTGCATACTCTAGCAGAGGCGTATGGTGTGCCTGTTGTTCTTCATACTGACCACGCTGCACGAAAGCTACTCCCTTGGATAGATGGATTGTTAGAGGAGAGTGAAAAGCATTTTAAATCTTTTGGAAAGCCTCTCTTCTCATCGCATATGATTGACCTATCTGAAGAGCCTATTGAAGAGAATATAGCTACTTGTAAAAGCTATTTAGAGCGTATGAGTAAGATGGGTATTACACTTGAGATTGAGTTAGGTGTAACAGGTGGAGAAGAGGATGGTGTAGATAATACTGGAGTAGATAATTCATTGCTCTATACTCAACCAGAGGAGGTAGCTTATGCTTATGAGGAGCTTTTAAAGGTATCTTCAATGTTTACTATAGCTGCATCATTTGGAAATGTTCATGGTGTCTATAAACCAGGAAATGTAGTCCTTACTCCAAGCATTTTAGATAACTCTCAAAAGTATATTGAAGAGAAGTTTAATACCTCAGAAAAACCTGTAAACTTTGTATTTCATGGTGGTTCAGGCTCTGCTCTATCTGAGATTAGAGAGGCAATTAGCTATGGTGTAGTTAAGATGAATATCGATACTGATACCCAATGGGCTTTTTGGGACGGTGTTAGAGGTTATGTTAGTCAATATCATGCCTATTTGCAAGGACAAATAGGAAATCCAGAAGGTGAAGATAAGCCAAATAAGAAGTACTATGACCCTAGAAAATGGTTAAGAGAGGGTGAACTTTCAATGGTTAAACGACTTGAACAGGCTTTTTCTGATTTGAACTGTTTAGATAGAAATTAGTGAATTCAGGAGATAACAATCTTTGTAGTTGTTATTCTCCTTTTTATAAACAAGATACAAGCTCCTCTTTAGTGCATCTCTTTTTGGTCATAGCATAGACACCTTTTGAGAGTAGTGCACTCTTTAATCCCTCTCCAATATATGTTGCAATAAAAAAATTTACTCGCTTTTCATTGCATAGTATTGGTAAAATCTGTCCTGGTCGTCTATTCTCTACAAAAACAGGATTTTCCATTACAAAAACTTCAATAATCTCTTTTTGATATATATGATAGAGTATTAAAAAAGGTGCATCTGGTTTTCCTAAAACAAGCTCTCTACTCTTCATACTTGCTACTAATACAGAGTAGTCCTCTTTTGTATCCTCTATTATCAAATTAGCACCTGTTATTAACATCATACTTACCTTCTCTCTAGCACTTTTTAAAATACGAGCAAAGGTTGGACGAGAGATTCCCATCTTCTCAGCTGCTTCTGCTTGATATAGCCCTTGATTATCCATTAGATATAGTGCCTCCATCTCCTCATGAAGAAGATGAATTGTATCTTCACTTTTACATGTTGTAGCTATAAACTCTCTACAATATGGTTTAAACTGTATATTTCTTTTTAGCTTTTCGCGTCCCATTTGAGAATTATAGCATAAAAATTTCATATTACTTGACATATGTTCAAAATACTGCTATATTATTGACATATGTCAAAAAATAAAATCTATCTAAAGGAGAATAAATGAGATTAATAGATGAACCAACACTAAATACTATTGATGATTATAATAATCAAGAGACACCTGAAAAGCGTAGAGCAGTACATTTGATTATATTAGGGTTAGTATTTTTTTCTGTTATACTTGGCTGTATTAAAATAAGTAATGATAGCGTTAGTGACTATATAGGAACTTCCCAAGCACCTGGAATAACAGCTTTTCCTAAGTAGCTAGAGGGATAAAGATAAAATCTTTATCCTTTTAAAAAAACTAAACTCCCCACTCAATCTTCTCACAATGTTTCTGTGTATAGATATACTTCCTAATAGCAAAAATCAAATTATAAAAGAGCCAACCAAAAGAGATAGTTAAGAGTAGACTACCTAGCCAAGTTATATCTGTTGTTAATAGCCAAATAACTATAGTCACAAAATGAATATAAAAATGAATCTTTGCCTTTTTAGGGTGGATTACATCGTGCATCATAGGTGCTTCCATGTAGCCTTGGTTAGAGAGGTGAAACCAAGTTAGAAAAGGGACAATCTTATAGACCATAGCAAATACAATACTAAGAGCAAAACCAATAAAGGCTATGTAGCTTAAGTGTTGAAGTGTTGAATCTATAGTTAAAAAAGAACCAATAACTACAATAGTCATACTTAAAATAAACAGAGCCATACCAAAGAGCCAAAACCATACTGTAGCATCTGCTGTTGGGCGTTTTCTTTGAGTTAGTCGATTAATTGTGACAGTAGCATAGACTAAAAAGAGCATGGCTATAGTAGCTGTTAATAGATTAGTTGAGTAGTCCAAAATAGTCAAAATAGTTTTAAAAATAAGTAACCCTAAAATAGTTAAAGTTAGGTATCTACTCATATTTGTAGGGTAACTAGGTGTTACATAGAACATCTCAACTACTTGAAATGAGACAGAGACAATAAGTAAGCTAACCCAACCAAAAAGAGCAAAAGAGTAGTGAATCTCTTTTATTTGCGTAAAATCTACTCCATTAGTAAATCCACCTAGTGTAAGGAGTAGGTATATTCCAAATATTACAGTAAATATAAGACTTAATAGTGCAAATATAATCCCTTTTGATGAACTAGAGTGTGTTTTGATTTTTAGTAACTCTTTTAGCATTAAATAGATAGCATAAAAGAGTGCCGAGCCAAGATAAGCAGATGCTAAAAAGAAAAGAAGAGAGTTACTACTTATGCCAAATGCAAAGAGTTGAACAAAAACTCCTACACTTAAAAGACCATGAACCATCATAGCTTTTATAGTTGGTGTTTTAATGACCACTCCTGCTAAAACAGGTAACATCTGAAACAGTGCTCCTAGCATAAAAGATGCCATAACACCTAAAGATAGAGTATGTACGGCAATAATTTGAGTGCTATATGATGAGAGTGTTGTTATATTTAGAGATTGAGAGAGTAGAAATAGACCCAATAAAATACCAAAAATAGAGGCTGTTACAAAAAATCTAAGCACTACTGAAATTGGTGGTGCTTGGTCAAGAGAGAGTCCACCTTGATTAAACATCTAGTAGCTCCTCTAAATTGTGTTGAGGATTTTTACTAATGATGATATGCCAATTTTTATTCTTATCTTCATGGCTAAAGAGAGTGTAGCCTTTACCTTTTGCTAACTCTAAAAGTGGAATAGGTTTTCTTACATTTAACATATAGAAGTAGTCATCTTCTGTCATCTCTTTAAGATACTCTAGTGAGATTCTAAGTGGCTCTGGGTGAGCCAACTCTCTTGCATCTAAAAAAAACTTTTTCATCTCTATAGTTCTATACTCTTCATAGTATCTATTAAAGCCTCTTTTTTATCTTGAGGAATGGCTCTGTCACACATAGCATAGAGCATCTGCTCCTCTTTCATATTGTGCTGTTGTAGTAGAATCATCATAGACTCTGCAATTGAGAGGTAGGCATTTTTGTCTTTGTTCTCTAGTGCTTCTGCCATTTTACCAATAAGCCCTCTCATCTGCTCATGCTCATAACGCATTATCTTAGTTGGTCCCTCTGTACTTCCTGTAACCTCTTCAAATGTTGGAAAGAGTGACTCCTCCTCTTTTTTAAAGTGTCTAAGAGTATCGTTTGAAAAGAGCAAAAACTGTTGCTCTGCTTGTTTAAAGTCTCCTTCTATAACAGATTTCTCTGCTGCTGCAAAAATCTCATCGCACTCTCTATGTTCAGGTCTTAGATAGTTTGAAATAATCATTAATCGGTTTCTCCCATAATTAGATGGTTGCATTATAAGGTATTGTGTTATAAATAGCATTGATATTGGTCAATTTTGTTATAATCTCACTATGAAAAAGTCACCTATAGAAACGAAAGAGTTTTATAACCAAACTATATATATTAAACGCGATGATTTGCTCTCAAAAGAGTTCTCTGGAAACAAAGCACGAAAGTTTCACTACTTTTTAGAGAATGAGTTTCCAAATGTCAAAAGAGT
>JALWNF010000035.1 GCA_026995985.1 Campylobacteraceae bacterium | reverse complement strand
CCTGTTCTGCCTCTTTTAGAGTCGTTCCTGTAGTAACAATATCATCAACCAAAATTACCTCTATATCTCTTTTACCCCTATATATAAACTCTCTTGGGTTTTCAAGCCTAAACTGCAAAGATTTTCCTGAGTAGTTTACACTATTGGTTGCCATAAGCTTTGCATATTCTATATGAACCCCTTTGTATCTCATCTCGTGTGTAAGAAGTGCTACATGGCTATAGCCAGATTTAACATTTTCATCTATACCTAATACATAAATATCTCTAGGGTCATTCTCCATAAATCTCTTAATAAATGGTCGAAAAGAGAGCCTTGCTAAAGCTCTATAGAGCTGATAACCTTGTGGAGTATGTTTTGTAAGCAATAAGTCTTCTATATGTTGATAATTAAAAAAGCTATAGACATCTAGTGAACCAAACCTTCGTTTAGTTATAGATGGTTTTAAGAGATTGGTTTGACAAGTTTTACAAAAAGTAGATATGCTTAATTTATGACAACTTAGACAACGCATCTTTATTAGAGTATATTTCTAATTACAATAGCATAGTGCAATACAATAAAATTCATAATAAAAATCCCCATAGATGAGACTCTTGAGAGGATTGTCTCTAATTTAGTTCTCTTCTTTCCATTTGTTCTAAAAGCAATTCTTAAATGAACAATTGTAATAATAGTCATAATAGCAACTAAAAGTAATTTTGTTCGTAGAGCTTCTACAACTTTTGAGTGAACTTTAAAATCAAACAGAACATCTATCATGCCGTTTTGAACAATCATCCAGATACCTGTACTAATAAGCATAATTAAAACAACCATTTCAAAGTAGCCAAATATAGGTCCTACTATAGGATAGACTAACTCTTGGTCTCTTTTATTACGCATTGAGACTCCTAAAATAAACATAAAAACAGAACCACCAATCCATGAAATAGCTGCAATAAGGTGTAAGTGTATTCCCCAACCCAAATGTTCCCCTTTGTTATTTTTGATATAATAAAGTATAGCCAAATATTTAAGATTTTTCAATATAATATTAAAGGTTAAAACCTTGCCACGAACTGAAACACTTTTTATTACTAATAAATACTAAGATAAAGAAAGTGTAAAACTATTTTAAATTTAAGCTATTCTAATAGATATCATATAAAGGAATTATATTGTGAAGAAAAATGTCATTTTATTACTTATATTAAGTAGTTTTACATTTGCAAATGTTGCTATTGTTAAAAAGATTTCAGGTACAGTTGAGGTTAAACGAAAAGGTAAAATTATCTCTATAAAAAAGGGTAGTAGTTTAGAAAATGGTGATATTATTTTGACTAAATCGAAAAGTTCAATAGGTATCATATTTGATGATGGAAGCCGTGTATCTCTTGGAGAGAAAGCTATATTTGTTATTAATCACTATGTGGTAAAGCCTAGTAAAAAAGAGTATGATGTCGATTTAGAGCTAAAAAAAGGAAAGGCTATGTTCAGCTCAGGAAAAATAAGTAAACTTGCCCCTAAAACAGTTAAATTTCGTATCCCTGAGGGTGCTATTGGTATTCGTGGGACAAAGTTTGTTGTGGAGGTTAAGTAGATGAGACTCTTTT
>JALWNF010000034.1 GCA_026995985.1 Campylobacteraceae bacterium | reverse complement strand
TAGATGCACTCTTAGAGAGTGGCTGTGAAGATGAGGAGAAGATTCTTCATGAGCAGATGAAAGTTGCCTTTAAAAAGCAACAGTTAAAGTTAGCACTTATTGACCTTGGACCAACATCTAAGCTTATTAATGAGCTTGTAAAAGCTATGGAGACAGCACTTAGAAGTGATGATGGTTTTGAGAAAGAGCTAAAGAGATTGGAGTATAAACTTCCACTCTTTAATGATACTCTTAGAGAGAACCATGCAAAAATTTTAGATAATATTCTTGAGATGGATAAAGATGATATTACCGATGCTGTTCCAGAGACAACTATGGTAAGTACCTATGTAGAGATTAAGAAGCTATTTGAGACACGAGAAGCTAGTAAAGATAGCTTTGACCTTGAGCCTGAAAAGTTAGCGGAGATTTTGGGGCAAATTCGCCGTGGTAAATCACGTTCAGAGGCGGCTAAGACTAGAATGGCAAAGTCTAACTTGCGTTTAGTTGTATCTATTGCTAAACGTTATACTAACCGTGGGTTACCATTCCTTGACCTTATTCAAGAGGGGAACATAGGTCTTATGAAAGCTGTAGATAAGTTTGAGTATCAAAAGGGGTATAAGTTCTCAACCTATGCTACATGGTGGATTAGACAGGCTATCTCACGAGCTATTGCTGACCAAGCACGTACTATTCGTATTCCTATTCATATGATAGAGACTATTAACCGAATCAACAAGATTATTCGTAAAGGTCTTCAAGAGGAGGGTAGAGAACCAGATTTAGAGACTATTGCTAAAGAGGTGGGACTCTCTGTTGATAAGGTTAAAAATGTTATTAAGATTACAAAAGAGCCTGTTAGTCTTGAGACCCCTGTAGGTGATGAGGACGATGGACGATTTGGTGACTTTATTGAAGACAAAACAACATTAAGCCCTTCTGATGCAGTTCTTAATGATGACCTAAATAACCAAATTGATGAAGTTCTTGACCAACTAAATGAGCGTGAAAAGGCTGTTATACGAATGCGTTTTGGTCTTCTTGAAGATGAGAGTGACCGAACACTTGAAGAGATTGGTAAAGAGCTAAGAGTAACACGTGAGCGTGTACGACAGATTGAGTCATCTGCTATTAAGAAGCTAAAGCACCCAAGAGTTGGGCGTAAGCTTAAGAACTATATTGAGGGGTAAATTGTATTTTGTGGTGTTTTTAGGATAAAACACCCTATTTTTTAAACCATCCTTTTACCTTTTCAAAGACATTTTCAAATGTTGAGGTGTGTGGTGTACTCTCTATTCCAAAACTCTCTTGAAGTTTTCTAAGCAACTCTTTTTGCTCATCATTAAGATGTTTTGGATAGATAATCTTTACTTGGGCTATAAGCTTTCCTTTACCTCCTCCATGAATATCTGCTATACCTTCTCCTTTAAATACAAACTGCTCTTTATCTTTTGTTCCTCTTTTTAGTTCAAGTTCAAGCTCTCCATCAAGAGAAGGAATAGTAATAGTCTCACCCAATACAGCTTGTGTAAAGAAGACAGGTACCTCAATATAAACATTAGAACCATCTCTTATAAAGTGTTCATCCTCTTCAACATTAAAGATTATATATAGGTCTCCACGATATCCACTTTTAGCTTGGTTACCATAACCTTGGGCTCTTAGACGGGTTCCTGTATCTACTCCAGCAGGTATGTTAAGAGTAATAGTATCTGGCTCTTCATGGTAACCTCTTCCTGAACATGCACTACATTTAGAAGAGACTCTTTGTCCCTCTCCGTGACACTTAGGACATGTTTGAGCAAAAGACATAAATCCTTGTCTCATAACAACTTGCCCCTGCCCATTACAGTAGTCACAAGTATCTAGTTTTCCATTCTCTGCTCCTGTTCCTTGACAATCGTCACATGGAACTTTATATCTAATATCTATCTTCTTTTCACAACCAAAAACAGCTTCATTAAACTTAAGAGGAAGTGTAATCTCTAAATCTAAATTGTATTTTTGATTAGATTGTCGTCTCTGTCCTCTACCTCCTCCAAAGCTCCCTCCAAACATAGAGTTAAATATATCCATAATATCGTCCATATTTTGAGAGCTAAAGCCACCTCCCATACCATTACCTTCAAGACCAGCTTTTCCATATCGGTCATAGATAGCACGTTTTTGATCATCTCTTAGTACTTCATAAGCTTCAGCAAGAAGTTTAAATCTCTCTTCTGCCTCTTTATTATTAGGATTTCGGTCTGGATGGTACTTCATGGCAAGTTTACGATATGCTTTTTTTATTTCAGAACTAGTACAATTCCTGTTTACTTCTAAAATTTCATAATAGTCTATCTCTTTCATTAGTATCTCCAAATATTAATATCAATCTAAGTTCGCTGGTCGAATTCTATCATATTTTTGGTATAATCGCGAATAAATATAGTTTTTAGGAGTAATCTTATGTTAAAACATATTGTGTTGTTTAAGTTTAAAGATGAAAATAAGCAAGAGAATCTACTAAAAGCAAAAGAGTTGTTAGAGGCTTTGGTTGATAGTATTCCATCGCTAAAGAGTATGGAGGTTGGATTAAATTTTTCTAAAGAGAGTAGAGCAATGGATTTGAGTATCATAGCCATATTTGATACTATAGAGGATTTAGAGATATACTCCAATCATCCTAAACATTTAGAAGTAGTTAAATTTATTAAAAGTGTTGTTTTAGAATCAAAAGTCTCAGACTATATTGTGTAATGAAAAAGTATAAAATAGAGGCATTTGAAAATTTAGTTTCTGCATTTCAAGAGTTGCCAAGTATTGGTAAAAAGTCTGCAACTCGTATGGCATATAGTATTATTATGGAAAATAGCTTTGCAGGAGTTAAACTAGCCCATGCTATAGAGGAGGCAGTCAACTCCATTAGACGTTGTAAAAAGTGCCACAATATGAGCGAAGATGAACTCTGTTTTATCTGCTCTGATGAGTTTAGAGACACCTCAACACTCTGTATTGTTCAGAGTGCTAAAGATATTCTTACTATTGAAGAGGGTGGTCAGTATAGGGGAATCTACTATATAGTAACTCAACTTAGTGATTTAGATGAATACCATCTAAAAGAGGCAGTAAAGGGGGTAGAGGAGGTTATTTTTGCTTTTCCTCCATCGTTGGCTACTGATACTATGATTTTATATATAGAGGATAAATTAAGTAACCATAACATTAAGTTTACCAAAATTGCACAAGGCGTTCCAACAGGAGTAGAGCTTGATAATATAGATGTAGTCTCTCTTACAAGAGCTATGGAGTCAAGAGTAAAAATTTAATAAAGGGTTTTTTAGTATGAAAAATATTATCTTAGTATTACAAGCAATAGTTTTAGTAATGACACTCTCAATTGTACTTTTGCCAAATATCTGGACTATTCATGTTGTAGAGGGAGCAGATGGTTTAAAGGGTATGGTATTTCCTTTTATTTGGACAATCTATGCTATTACTGTCTTTATAACCTCTGGTTTAACTTTTTCTTGGTTAGTTAAGCAGTAGATGTCTACTTAACCAACCCTGCCTCATACAAAAAAGGAGAGGGCTTGAAGTCTAGCTTTTTTACTCTGTCATGTTTAGCAAAAGAGAGATAGAGCTTCTCTTTAGCCCTTGTAACAGCTACATAAAATAGTCGTCGCTCCTCCTCTAGGCTTCCACCCTTTCCCATTAGTTTTGTATTTGGAAAACGCCCGTCCATAAGGTCAACTACATAGACCTCTGTAAACTCTAGCCCCTTACTAGCATGAATACTTAAAAGGTTGACCCCATCGCCCTCACTTAGCTCATTTCCTCCTAAGACCATAGCATTTACAAATCTTGGAATCTCTTTGTATTGACCTGCCAGGTCACTTAGTAGTCTAGCTTTTCTTGTTATTCTCTCTTTTGCTAAGCTCTTTTTGTCAGGGTCAATCTCTCCAGATTTTAGTTTACCTCTTTGATTGGCTAAAAGCTCTACTAAAAATTGATAGAGAGGAGAGCCAATAAGCTTTATAAGTAGGCTTTTGGGTTGCTTTATGTGGCTAATAGAGCCTATAAACTCATAAAACATTATAAAGAACTCTAACCCATCAGGAGTTAATTTTGGGTACTTTAATATAGGGTGAGAGCGTATCTTTTCACTCATCTCTATTTTAGAAAATCTTGTAACTGAGCCTATCTCTGTGTCATCGTCAAAGAGTCCAAGTTGCATATTTTTATTTGGATTTAGTTTGGGTAGAGTATGAACTCTTGGGTTCATAATCCCTACAAACAGATTTCCCTCTCCAAAGTGTCTAAAGCACTCAAACATCTCTTTTGCTACAGCTGAACCGATATTTTTCCCATATTCAAAAATATGAATAAACGCCATCATATCTTTTGGGTTAACAATAAGTGAGCAGACATCTAGCAGAAACTTAACCTCTTTTGCCTCAAAGAAGCTGTTTCCACCTTTACGTTTTGAGGGAATTCCAATCTCACGTAGAGTAGCCTCAATACCATCGGCAGATGCATTATTTCTAAAGATAACAGCAATATCATTAGCAGGGGTATAGCTCTGCTTTATGGTTCTAGCAATGCTCTGGTATTGCTCAAATAGTTCATTGTAGACAAGTAGTTTTGGAGGGTAGTTTTTCCCTTTTCTTGTTACTACTAACTTTTTAGGGTAGATACGCTCATTTCTCTCAATAACACGGTTAGCTAGAGCTAAAATGCTTCCTGATGACCTATAGTTTTTATCTAAGGTAAAGACATTTGCATTTGGGTAACGCTTGGCAAAGGTGGCTATGTTTTGAATATTTGCTCCATTAAAGGCGTAGATACTCTGGTCATAGTCACCCACACAAAATAGTGAAGGTGGTTTCATAGCATCTATTAAAGCACTCTGTAGGGTATTTGTATCTTGGTACTCATCTACCAAAACCTCTACAAGCTCTCTTCTGTTCTGCTCCAAATGAGCTTTCATCTTAAGTAAGAGGTCATTAAAAGAGACAAAACCGTACTGCTCTTTTGTAGCTTCAAACTCATCAATAATATCCATATATATATCTATAAGTTCTCTATGCTCTGGGTACTTCTCTAAAAACCAAACATCAAAGCCATCTAAAGATGCATTTTGATATAGTGAATACTGCTCATATAGATATGTAGCTGAAAATGGCTCTGTATCGAGATTGAGTCGTTTGAGTTGACGCTTCTCATAGACTGAACGAAATAGCGTTTTTAACTCTGTTGGCTGTTTTAGTGATAGATTTGGATTAAGCTCTTTTAGCCATCTATAGGAGACAGCATGAAAGGTACCCGATTCAATCTTATTTACAATACGTGGTGGGTAGTAGCGTCCAACTCTAGCCAACATCTCACCAGCTGCTTTATTTGTAAAGGTTAGTAGAAGAATCTTAGAGGGGTCAGCCCCTCTATCGATAAGTTGAGCAATTCGCCCAACAATAGTAGATGTCTTTCCTGTCCCAGCAGAAGCGATAATAAGATTGTTTCCCATGGGAGCAGTAGCAGCATTTAACTGCTCTTCATTAAGAGTACTAAGTGGCATAGATACCTTTAATATAATAAGTTGGTTTGTTTGCTACCTTCTCTGTTTCTATTTTATATTTTTTTGCCCAACGGTTAACAATATTTGAGAACTCCTCTTGAATCTCTTTAGAGGTATTTTCGCTACCTTTAATTTTAAATATATCTTTTGAATTTGATAGGGCAACAAATCCTTTAATGTGTGCTAATTCATCATGTAGTGATAATATATGTTTTGAGAACTTTTCAAAACCTTTAGTGTTTTCAATAGCTCTTTTAATCTGCTCTACAGATTTTTCTGTTTTATTGTATCCAAGTTGGGTTAAAAGTGCTTCTGGAGTTAACTCTAAGTGCATCAATATCCTTTAAATTTTTAGTAAATTTTAGCAGAAAATGGGTTAGTAGTTAATGAAGCTTGTGAAGCTTACTCTCACAAATCATAGATTGTAAAAGAGGATTACAAATTATATTTTGTTCAAATAACTATTGGTATTTAATTAATTAGAATAGTTAAAATATTTTTTCATAGTTATATTTATACTATTAACCTATTTTCGATAAAATTCTTAACTAATAATAAAATAAGATGGATATATAATATGGATTATTTACAAATAACAGGAGGAGCTAAGCTTTCAGGCTCTATTAAAATATCAGGTGCTAAAAATTCAGCTTTACCCATTATTGCAGCAACAATTCTTTCTGACAAACCTGTCAAGTTAACAAATTTACCAAATGTTGTAGATATTAGAACACTTCTTAAACTATTAAATATTTTAGGTAGTAGAGTAGAACATAATAATACAGTAGCAAATATAAATAATGGAACAATGAACTCTACTAAGGCTGTCTATGAGATTGTCTCTCAAATGAGAGCTTCTATTTTAGTTTTAGGTCCACTTTTGGCTCGTTTTGGAGAGTGTGAGGTGAGTCTTCCAGGGGGGTGTGCTATTGGTCAACGCCCAATTGATTTACACCTTAAAGCTATGGAGGCGATGGGAGCAACCATTGAGATAAAGGGTGGATATGTAAGAGCAGAAGCACCAAATGGTCTTCAAGGGGCGAAGATAGTATTTGACAAAATCACTGTTGGTGGAACAGAAAATACCCTTATGGCAGCAGCCTTAGCTCATGGAACAACAACTATTGTCAATGCGGCTAAAGAGCCTGAGATTGTGCAACTCTGTGAGATGTTAGCCGATGGTGGAGTTAAGATAGAGGGAATTGGAACATCAGAGATTGTTGTTGAAGGAACAGGGCAGAAGCCATTAACCTTTAAAGAGGTAGAGATTATTCCTGATCGTATTGAGGCTGGTACCTACTTATGTGCAGCAGCGATTACTAGTTCAACTATTACTCTTGAGAAGGTAAACCCAACACATATTGAAGCCTCTATTAATAAACTTGAAGAGATGGGGTGTAGTTTTAAGATAGACGAAGATAGTATTACTATTAGTGGTACAAGTAGACTAAAGCCTGTCTCATTAGTAACTTCAGAGTACCCAGGTTTTCCTACAGATATGCAGGCACAATTTATGGCAGTAGCCACAATGGCAATAGGTGAATCACTTATAGAGGAGCGACTTTTTGAGAACCGATTTATGCATGTCTCAGAGTTGAACCGTTTAGGTGCAGATATCTGGTTAAAAGGCTCAGTTGCAGCTGTTAGACCAGTAGCAAAGCTCTATGGTGCAGATGTAATGGCAACCGATTTACGTGCTAGTTCAGCTTTAGTTTTAGCTGCTCTTGTAGCAGAGGGGGTTACTAATGTTCATAGAATCTATCACCTAGATAGAGGGTATGACAATTTAGAGGGAAAACTCTCGGCTTTAGGTGCTAAAATAGAGCGTTTGAGTGAGTAGTTTGTTTAAGGAGGCTATCTATTATCTTGATTTTAAAGATGTAAATAGAGTAG